>DATIDZ010000342.1:0-13468 GCA_035456045.1 Caldimonas sp. | reverse complement strand
GCGCCGTAGAGGCCGGCGCTCGCGGCGAGGATCGCGCCGTCGCCTGTCGCATCGGCGCCGACGATCATCTGCGTGCTCTGGCCCGCCGGCGCGAAGCGCGGCGGCCGCGCCCGCTTCGGCGCGACGCGGACCTGCGACGTGGCGGGCGCAGGACGCGCGGCCTCCTTGGCGTCGTCGATGTGGATGCGCAGTCGCGCCATCGAGCGCCGGATCGCCGCGCCGTCCTTCTCGGGGGCGAGCGCGGCGAGCGACTGCACCGTCGGCAGCTCGATGTTGATGCTCAGCCGATCGGCGTACAGGCCTGCGCGCGCCAGCAGCTCGGGGCTCGCTTCGGGAATCGTCTTCAGGTGTATGTAGCCACGGAAGTCGTGCTCCTCGCGCAGCACCCGCGCGACCTCGACGACCTGCTCCATCGTGTAGTCCGGCGACTGGATGATCCCGGAGCTGAGAAAAAGCCCTTCGATGCAGTTGCGACGATAGAAGTCGAGCGTCAGCGCGACGACCTCGTCGACCGTGAACCGCGCGCGCGCGACGTTGCTCGTGACCCGGTTGACGCAGTACAGGCAGTCGTAGACGCAGAAGTTCGTGAGGAGGATCTTGAGCAGCGAGATGCAGCGGCCGTCGGGTGCATAGCTGTGGCAGATGCCCGAGCCCTCGGTCGAGCCGATTCCCTTGCCGTCGAGCGAGTGGCGCTTCGTCGTGCCGCTCGAGGCGCAGGAGGCGTCGTACTTGGCGGCGTCGGCGAGGATCGCGAGCTTGCGGTCGAGTTGCATCGAGTGGGCTGCGCGCAAGCGCGCGCACATGGGAACTGTACGAATATACAGTTCTCACGCTCCCTCGGCCGCAGAGGGATTTGGCTCAGGAGCGCTCGAAGATCAGGCCCGCCTTCTCGCTTTCGGGCGCACGCTTGGTCGGCGGATGGTCGGGCGGACGAACGCCGACGTCGTCGGGCGTGAACACCACGGGATTGCCGTCGTCTCCGGCCGAGGTCGTGGCCGCCGAGCCGGGGGTGTCGCCGCCGGTGGATGTCGTCGGCGCGGTGTTGTCGTCGGTCAGGGGCGCGGGCTGCGGCGGCGCGTCTTCGGGAACCTGCTCGCCGTGGCCGGCGCCGTAATGTCCCGGGCCTTGCTCGGGTGCGGTCGGGCGTGAGTTCATGCGCGTCTCCTCGCGACGGTGGTCGCGATGCGCGGCAATCGACACGCCCGTCTCGATCCGCGCTGCGCAGATCCTCGCCAACGTGCTCGTTGGCATGACCGGAGAAGCCGTCGAAGGGTCAGCGCTTGCGAGCGGTCTTGCCCGAGGTCTTCTTCGACGGCGCTCGCTGGGCGGCCTTCTTCGACGGCGTCGCCCTGTTCGCGGCTTTCTTGACGGTCTTCTTTCCCGCGGCGGCGTCGAACGCCGCCTCGGAAGGCGAACCGGGGCTTCCCGGCTTCCTCATCTTCTCGCCGCTGCCGTGCGCGATGCGCTCCTGCTTGGCGTGGATGTTGGCGTAGAGCCCGGGCTTCGGCGTCTTCTTCGCAGCGGTCATGGGGTTCGTCGGCGAGTGCGGATCCCTCACCCCGGCACGTTGAAGACCTGGCGCAGGTAGGCGAGGAAGGTCTCGTCGTCGCAGAGCAGCTTGCCCGGGCTGTCGGACAGCTTGGCGACCGGCTGGCGATTGGCGTGCGTCAGCTTCATCACGATGTGCAGCGTCTTCAGACCCATGTCGTTGGTGAGGTTGGTGCCGATGCCGAAGCCGCACGGCGCCCGGTCGGCGAAGTGGCGATAGAGGGCGAACGACTTCTCGAAGTCGAGCCCGTCCGAGAACACCAGCCGCTTGGTGCGCGAATCGATGCGCAGCTTCTCGTAGTGGGCGAGCGCCTTCTCGCCCCAGACGTAGGGGTCGCCCGAATCGTGGCGCAGGCCATCGAACAGCTTGGCGAAGTACATGTCGAAGTCGGCCAGGAACGCGTCCATGCCGACCACGTCGGTGAGCGCCGTGCCGAGGTCGCCGCGGTACTCCTGCACCCACGCCTCGAGCGCGGCGCGCTGGAAGTCGCGCAGGCGCACGCCGAGCGTCTGGAACGTCTGCAGGTACTCGTGCGCCATCGTGCCGATCGGCACGAGGCCGAGGTCGCGTGCGAACAGCACGTCGGAGGCGCCCTTGAAGAACTGCGGCACCTCGCGCTTGAGCGTCGCCAGCACCTCGCGGTGCCATTCGCCGGAGAAGCGCCGGCGCACGCCGAAATCGAAGAACTCGAACGGCGTCGCCCGCTTCGGCTCCTTCTCGAACTCGCGCAGCTGCTCGATCTTGGCCGCGAGGCGGGCGCGGCCTTCGGCGATCGCCGCCTTCGCGTCGAAGCGGCGGAAGTAGAGCTCGTTGACGATGGCGAGGACGAAGATCTCGAACGCCATCACGTGCACCTGCGGGCCGCTGGCGACGACCTCGAGGCCGCGCCCATCGGGGGCGGCGCGCGCACTGATGAAGTCGCGCTGGAAGTGGAAGATGCGCAGGAAGTCGACGAAGTCGGAGCGGATGAAGCGCAGGCCGCGCAGGTAGGCGAGCTCGTCGAGCCGGAAGTGGAGCGCGCAGAGCGCGTCGAGCTCCCGGTTGAGGTCGGGGACGAGCTCGGCGAGCGGATAGGCCGGCGTGTTGCGACAGAGGAAGGTGTACTCGGCCTGCGTTTCCGGGTGGCGATGCAGCATCGCCTGCCACATCGTGAACTTGTAGAGATCGGTGTCGAGCAGGCTGGTGATGACGGGTTGCATGGCGCTTTCTAGCCGAGCTGGAGCTCGACGCAGCCGTCGACGATACGCGCCGGCCAGGTCGCGAGCGCGACCTCGGCCGGCGCCGCGGTCGCTGCGCCGGTGCGGACGTCGAAGCGGCCCTGGTGGTGCGGGCACTCGATCTCGTGGCGCTCGAGGAAACCGTCGCACAGGCGCGCGTCGCCGTGCGTGCAGCGGTTCGCGGTCGCGAAGACGGCGCCGTCGACCAGGTAGAGGGCGATCTCCTTGCCGGCGACGACGACGAAGATCGCGTCGCTGGCCGCGAAGTCGTCGAGGCTGGCCACCGGCGTCCAGGAAGCAGCGCTCACGAGGCGGTCCTCATATCGGATAGATGATCGAGTTCGGGATCATCTCGCTGTCGAAGACGACGGTGCGGCTCGCGAACCTGAGCCCGTCGACGGTCGCGACGACGACGTCGAGATAGCGGCCGACGTTGAAGACGGTGCTCGGGCCGTCGAGCTTGGTGCGGAAGACCGCGTAGTTCGCCTCGCTCTCGATCCGGCCGGCGCCGGCGGCGCGGACCAGCGGCGCGCCGACGACGTGGCGCTGGTAGTACGGATCGTGGAAAAGGGTCTCGCGGATGCCGTAGACGCGGTCCCTGAGCATGCCCTTGCTCTCGAAGGAGAGCGTCGCCAGCGGCAGGCCGCGCTCGTGGTTCTCGCGCGGCACGAGGCGATAGCGGCAGTCGTCGATGAAGAAGCCAGGCCAGAGGTCCCATTGGCCCGAGTCGACGGCGTACGAGTACTCGGCGTAGAGCTGGACCAGCGCGTGGTACGTCGCGAAGTCGATCGCGGCGCTCGACGCCGCGGCGTCGCGTGAAGGCGGCGCGCTCATGCCTCCATCACCTCGCGCCAGTAGCGGTACATGCCGCGGATGAGGGTCTCGGTCACCATGTGATCGGCGTCGGCGACGTCGGTGCCGCCCAGCTCGGCGAGGGTGCGGTGGAACGGCTTCTGCTCGAAGCCGTGCTGCGACAGCTCGATCACCTCGCCGTCGTCGGCCGAGACGAAGCCGGCCGGGCCGAACAGGTTCGCCTGGCGCAGGCGCCGCTCGGTCATCGCGGCCGTGTCGTCGGCGAAGCCGAAATGCGTCCACACGAAGTCGAACGCGCCGTGCCCGTCGGGCTGGATGTGGCGCGTCGAGACCGAGTTCACCTGCTGCTGGAAGATGACGCTCGGAAAGACCGTGGTCATCACCGCGGTCGGCCCGCCCCACCACGGCTCGGCGACGATGTCGAGGAAGCGCGGGTCCTCGAGCTTCATGTCTTCCTTGAAGCTCGACACCGCGGTCACCTGATCGGCCTTGCCCGTCTGCCCGCGCGTCGAGACCATCGCGGCGTGACGACAGCGCTCGTCCATCACCAGCTGCGACTTGTTGTCGGCGCGCCAGAGGCCGAAGGTGACGAACCAGGTGTGCAGGAGGCCGGGGTGGTACGGGTCCTTGATGTTTTCCTGCATCAGCTTCCAGTTGCCCGGGATGCGCTGGCGGTTGTAGCCGAGCAGCGTGAGGGCGCGGCCGTCGAACAGGCGGTCGAAGTAGCGCAGGATCGCAGCGCCGAGGAAGGCCTCCAGCGGCTCGACGTCGTGGTCGAACGACGCGAAGACGACGCCGCCTCGCGCCGCGACCTTGAGCGTGGTGAGGCCGTTGTCGGCCGGCTTGAAGTCGGCCGGCATGCCGCCCTGGACCTTGCCGTCCTGCTTCACGCCGCGCCGGAACGGCACGCCTTGCAGGTCGCCCTTCAGCGAATAGTTCCACTGGTGGTAGGGGCAGGTGAAGTCCTTGCGGTTGCCGTGGCGCTCGCGACAGAAGCTCATGCCGCGGTGCGCGCACACGTTCTCGACGACGTGGATCTCGCCGTCCTGCGCCCGGACCAGGATCACCGAGCGCTCGCCGACGACGGTGCGCTTGAAATCGCCCGGGTTCGGGATCTCGGCCTCGAGCCCGACGTAGCACCAGTGGCTGCGGTAGAAGAAGCGCTCGAGCTCGCGTCGATGCAGGGACTCGCTCGTGTAGGCGGCGAACGGAATGCGGCTGGTGCCGCCGCTTTCCCAGGAAAGCAGCTCGGGGAAGACGGCGGCGGGCTCGGGACGGTCCATGGCAAACCTCGCGGACGAGAGGGCGATGGTGCCCGATCTCGCGCCCGCGGGCAGCGCCGATGACCCTCGCTGCTGCGCTGACGCTAGGTTCTCTTGACCGCGCGGCCGGCGACCAGCATCTGGTAGCGCGGGTCGCGGTGGTCGAGTTCGTCGGCGTGCAGGTCGTCGGCGCACAGCCCCTGCAGGAAGGCCGTCGAGGCCAGCACGTTGCCGTACGCCTCGACCTCGACATGGGCGTTGCCGAACTCCTCGCCGAGGAGGCGGCCGAGCGACTGCGCCGTGAAGCGCCAGTACTCGCCCCAGCGATCGCGGTCGTACGGGCTCATCTGGCTGATGCCGGGCACGGTGGCGAGCAGGACGCCGCCGGGTGCGAGGATGCGGCGGATCGTCTTCACCGCACGCTGCACGTCGTAGATGTAGGTGAGCGTCTGCGTGCAGATGAAGCAGTCGAAGCTGTCGCCCGGCAGCGCGCTGCCGTCGGCCAGGTCGCCGATGAGCGTCGCGAGCGGGTTCGAGTCGTCGGCGTGAAGGATGTCGCTGCGGCTCACGCGGCTGCCGCCGTAGCGGACGGTGTAGGCGTCCTCGCCGACCTCGAGGACCCGCCCGTGGATGTCGGCGGCGTGGCGGCCGAGAAAGTCCTCGATGTAGTGGCGGTCGACCGGCTTGCCGCGGCCGAGGCCGAAGCCCGAGTCGATCGGCGTGACGCGGCGCAGGTCGCCGAGGTCGAGGGTGTCGGTCGAAGAGGGCATGCGGCCTCGCGAAAGGAAAGACCGCAGGAAGGCAATCGGCGCGCCCGCGCTGCGCGCGCGCCGATCGGGACTCACGACATCGCGGGGCTCGGTTTCAGGATCGCGATCATCGCCCCCTGCGGATCGACGAACATCGCCATGCGGCCGACGCCCGGGATGTCGGTCGGCGGCACGACCGCGTTGGCGCCGAGCGACTTGGCCTTCTCCGTGGTGGCGTCGCAGTCGGCGACGCAGACGTACGGCGTCCACGACGTCGGCATCGACGCGTGCATCGCCTTGTAGAGGCCGGCGCGGCCCTTCTCGCCCTGCTTCAGCACGAAGTACGCGCCTTCCGGCATCGACATCTCGTCGTGCGTGAAGCCGAACACCTTCTCGTAGAACGCGAGCGCCATCTTCTCGTCCTTGGTGGCGAGCTCGTTCCAGAGGAAGCCGCCGGGCGGCGTCGTCTCGACCTCGGTCGGATCGCCCTGGCTGCTGCGCCAGAGCGAGAACACGCCGCCGGTCGGATCGGCGATGGTCGCCGCCCGGCCGACCGCGCCGTAGTCCATTGGCGCCATCAGGCTCTTGGCGCCGGCGGCGAGCGCCGCCTTGTAGGTGCTGTCGACGTCGCTCACCGAGAGGTAGCTCATCCATTGCGGCGGCGCGCCGGCGGGGGCCTGCGAGTAGCCGCCGACGGGAGCGTCGCCGTTGTGGATCATCACGTACGGATCGGTGCCCTCCATGGGCATCGACTCGGCGTTCCAGCCGAACAGGTTCTCGTAGAACTGGCGGGCTTTCGGGATGTCGTTCGAGAGGTGCTCGAACCAGACGAATCTTCCAGGCGTGTATGACATGGACGTTCCTTTGCAGGTGTGCTTGCCGGTGGGACTCGGACGGCGCGGATGCGCGCTCGGACCGACCCGACATTCGGCGAGCGCCCGCGGCAAAAGTCAAGGCGGCGAACGGCAATGCCGCGTGGCCAGCAGGTTTGCCCGCGTTGCCCGTCGCTGCGCTGCGCCGGAGAATCCGGGCTCGACCACCACGAACCGCGCCGCAATGAAACGCCTCGCTCCGATCGCCCTCTGCCTCTCCGTCGCGCTCGCGGCCTGCAGCGCGCCGCCGCGCGGCGCCGACGACCGTCGCGCGCTCGATGCGATCGACACGGTGGTGGTGATCTACGCCGAGAACCGCGCCTTCGACACCTTGTTCGGGCTGTTTCCGGGCGCCAACGGAATCCCCGGCGTCAACCCGAGCGCGGTGGGCGCTTACGTGCCGCAGGTCGATCGCAACGGCGCGCCGCTCGCGACGCTGCCGCCGACCTGGGGCGGCCTGATGGCGCGCAATCAGCCGCTCACCGTCAGCGAAGCCCAGACGGCGGGCCTCGCGAACCGGCCGTTCCTCCTCAACGGGGCGAACGCGCTGGGAGGCAGCGGCGTCGCCATCCCGGTCGAGGCGATGACGCGCAACCTCGTGCACCGCTATTACAACAACATCATGCAGATCAACGGCGGCGCGAACGACGGCTTCGCCGCCTGGTCCGACGCGGGCGGCCTGACGATGGGCTACTACGACGGCAGCGCGCTGGCGATGTGGCAGGTCGCGCGCCGCTACACGCTCGCCGACAACTTCTTCATGGGCGCGTTCGGCGGCTCGTTCCTCAACCACCAGTACCTCGTCTGCGCCTGCGCGCCGGAGTATCCCGACGCCGACCGCTCGCCGGCGAAGGACCTGATCAGCGCCGTCGAGACCGACGCGCGCGGGCGCGTCCGCCTCGTCGCTGCGCCCGACGCGGCGAGCAGCGCGCTCGCCGGAGCGCCGAAGTACCGCCGCGACGGCGATCTGACGCCGAAAGACGAGCGCGGCATGTTCTACGCCATCAACACCATGCAGCCCGCCTACCAGCCGAGCGGCGTGCCGCCGGCAGCCGGCGGCGACCCGCGCTTCGGCGATCCCGCAGAGGCGCACACGCTGCCAGCGCAACGGGCGGCGACGATCGGCGACCGCCTCGACGCCAAGGGCGTGTCGTGGGCCTGGTACGGCGGGTCGTGGAAGGCGGCGAGCGCCGGCACGCCGGCGGCGCGCGACATCATCTACAAGGGCGACGTCCGCTTCCAGCCGCATCACCAGCCGTTCAACTACTACGCCGCCTTCGATCCGGCGACGCGCGCCGACTACCGCGCCGCGCACCTCAAGGATTTCGACAGCGAGTTCCTCGCCGACGCGGCCGCCGGCCGGCTGCCCGCGGTGTCGTTCTACAAGCCGCAAGGCAACCTCAACCAGCATCCGGGCTCGAGCACGGTCGCGCTCGGCGACGCGCACATCGCGGGCGTCGTCGCGGCGCTCGAGAAGAGCCCGCAGTTCGCGCACATGCTGATCGTCGTCACCTACGACGAGAACGGCGGCTTCTGGGACCACGTGCGCGTGCCCAAGGGCGACCGCTGGGGCCCGGCGACGCGCGTGCCGGCGATCATCGTCTCGCCGCTCGCCAAGAAGGGCTTCGTCGACAAGACGCCGTACGACACCGCGTCGATCCTGCGCTTCCTCACGCGGCGCTGGAACCTCGCGCCGCTGCCCGGCGTCGAGCTGCGCGACCGCGCCCTCGCCGCGAACGGCGAGGCGCCGATGGGCGACCTCACCGCCGCCCTCGAGCCGCAGCGATGAGCGCGGCCCCGCCGGCGGCGCGATCGCCTGCGCCGCCGGTCGCGCCGCGCGAGCCGCGCGATGTCAGCGTCCACGGTGACCCGCGCAGCGACGAGTACTACTGGCTGCGCGACCGCGACGATCCGCGCACGCTCGCCTACCTGAAGGCCGAGAACGCGTACGCCGACGCCTGGTTCGAGCCGCATGGCGAGCTCAAGGAGAAGCTCTACCAGGAGATGCTCTCGCGCATCCAGCAGGACGACGACTCGGTTCCCATGCGAAAGGGCGACTGGTGGTACTCGACGCAGACGCGGCGCGGCGAGCAGTACCCGCACTACCTGCGCCGGCGCGCCGTCGGGGCCGATCGACGCTACGACCCGCACGGCGTCGACGAGACTTTGCTCGACCTCAACGAGCTGGCGCGCGGCCAGCCGTTCCTTCGCCTCGGCCTCACCACCGTGACGCGCGACGCGACGCGGCTCGCCTACACGACCGACCTGACCGGCGGGCGCGACTTCACGCTGCACGTGAAGGACCTCGCGACCGGCGCGGTCGATCCGTGGTCGGTCGAGGAGGTCTCGTCGGCGGCGTGGTCGAACGACGGCCGCACGCTCTACTACGTGACGATGGACGAGACCAAGCGCGCGAACCGGCTCTGGCGCCACGCGCTCGGAGCGACCGGCGGCGACGAGCTGCTGTACGAGGAAGCCGACGAGCTCTTCGACATCGGCGTCGGCAAGACGCTCGACGAGCGCTTCCTCCTCCTCGGCAGCGAAAGCAAGGACTCGACCGAATGGAGCGTCGCCGATGCCGACCTCGGCGCCGACCGCGCGTTCGCCCTGCGCACGGTGTTCGCACGTCGCGCCGACATCGAGTACGACGTCGAGCACCGCGACGGCCGCTTCTACGTCCGCATCAACGACACCGGGCGCAACTTTCGCCTCGTCACGGTCGATGCCGAGGCGCCCGACCTCGCCAGGGCCGAGGAGCTGATCCCCGCGCGCGATCGCGTCATGCTCGACGACGTCGACGTCTTCGCCGGCCACCTCGCCGTAACCGAGCGCGTCGCCGGCAGCCTGCAGCTGCGGATCATCGACCTCGCGGCGGGCGACGATCACGCGATCGCCTTCGACGAGCCGGCGTACAGCGTGCACACCAGCGGCAACGCCGAGTTCGAGACGACGAGCCTGCGCTTCGTCTACACCTCGATGACGACGCCGGCGTCGACCTACGACTACGCGCTCGCGACGCGCGAGCGCGTGCTGCGCAAGCGCCAGCCGGTGCCGGGCTACGACGCGTCGCTGTACGCGAGCGAGCGCGTCTTCGCCGTCGCCAGCGACGGCACCGAGGTGCCGATCTCCCTCGTCTACCGCAAGGATGCCCGGCGCGAGGGCGCGCAGCCGCTCCTCCTCTACGGCTACGGCAGTTACGGCATCCCGATCGACGCGACGTTCTCGCAGTCCCGGGTGTCGCTGCTCGATCGCGGCGTCGTGTTCGCGATCGGCCACATCCGCGGCGGCGGCGACCTGGGCCGCAGCTGGTACGAGGCCGGCAAGATGGCGAGGAAGCAGACCACGTTCGACGACTTCATCGCCTGCGCCGAGACGCTGATCGCCGCCGGCCGGACGACGCCGGAGATGCTCGCCATCGAAGGCGGCAGCGCCGGCGGCCTGCTCATGGGCGCGGTCGTCAACCAGCGTCCCGAGCTGTTCCGTGCCGTGGTCGCCGAGGTGCCGTTCGTCGACGTCGTGACGACGATGCTCGACGAGACGATGCCGCTCACCGTGGGCGAGTTCATCGAGTGGGGCAACCCGAAGATCGCCGAGCAGTACGCCTGGATGCGCGCCTACAGCCCGTACGACAACCTCGCGCCGGGGGCGTATCCGGCGATGCTCGTCCGCACCGGCCTCAACGACACGCAGGTCGCGTACTGGGAGCCGGCGAAGTACGTCGCCCGGCTGCGCACGCTCAAGACCGACGATCGGCCGCTGCTGCTCAAGATCAACCTCGAGGTCGGCCACGGCGGCGCGTCGGGCCGCTTCGACGCGTTGCGCGAGATCGCCGAGGACGACGTCTTCCTGCTCGTCGAGCTCGGCCTCGTCGACTGACGCTTCCGTGCTCGTGACGGCGTCGCCGCGCGCCGGTGGCCGATGGGTCAGACGTCGAAGAAGACCGTCTCGTTCTCGCCCTGCAGGCGGATGTCGAAGCGGTAGACGGCGGCGCCGCCCTCGAGCTTGCGGTCGAGCCGCTCGGCGACGAGCGTCGCCCGGCGCTGCTCCCACTCGATCAGGTTGAGGACCGCGTCCTTCGCGTTCAGCTCGGCCTCGTCGCTGAAGTAGATGCGCGTGTTGAGGCCGACGTTGATGCCGCGCGCGACGATCCAGGCGTTGATGTGCGGCGCCATGAAGCGGCCGTTGCGGCCCTCGACCGAGCCCGGCTTGATGGTGTCGAACGCGTAGACGCCGGTCTCGAAGTCGGTGCACGCCCGGCCCCAGCCGCGAAACGTCGGGTCGATCGCCTTGCCGGGCTGGCGGTCGGCCGGGTGGGCGTACTTGCCGGCCGCGTTGGCCTGCCAGATCTCGATCAGCACGTCCTTCAGCACGGTGCCGATGCCGTCGTAGACGCGGCCCTCGATGCGGATCTTCTCGCCCTTCGTCTTCGGTCCGGCGAGGACGTTGCCGAAGTTCTTGTCGAAGATGTCGAAGCCGGCCGCCTGCGGCGCCAGGCCGATGTGGACGTACGGGCCCGCGGTCTGCGACGCGGTCTCGCGCCGGACGACGAGCCCGCTGCCGCCGGGTGCGGCGTACGGGCCGACGAGGCCGTGCCGGTGTTCGGGGATGCCGCTCATCGCGCCGCTCCTTCTTCGTCCTTCTGGACGTGGTTCTCGAACAGCGTCGCGCGCTGGCCGCGCAGGACGATGTCGAAGCGGTAGGCGCGGCTGTCGAGCTGGACGAACGCGCCGATGTCCTGCAGCGCGATCAGGCCGCGGATCTGCTCCTCGCTCGGCGCGACGCCGAGGATCGGGCAGCTGCGGATCAGCGGGTCGCCTTCGAAGTACATCTGCGTGACGAGCCGCTGCACCCAGCCGTCGCCCGAGATCGCGTAGTGGATGTGCGCCGGTCGCCAGTCGTTGACGCGGTTTCGCCACGGGTAGGGCCCGGGCTTGATCGTGCGGAACGCGTAGTAGCCGTTCTCGTCGGTCAGCATCCGGCCGCAGCCGCCGAAGTTCGGGTCGAGGGTGCCGATGTACTGGTCCTTCTTGTGGCGGTAGCGGCCGCTGGCGTTGCACTGCCAGACCTCGACCAGCGCGTTCTTCATCGGCCGGCCGAGCTGGTCGTGGACGTAGCCGTGGACGACGATGCGCTCGCCGATCGGCATGCCGTTCTTGGCGTAGTTGAGGATGAGGTCGTTGTCGAGCGGGCCGAACTCGTCGGCGCGAAAGACCGGCGCCGTCACCTCGGAGAGCGACTGCTGCAGCGAGATCAGCGCCAGGCGCGGGCTGCGCAGGACGCTGGTCTTGTACTGCGGCGTGTAGGCCGCCGGGTGCGACGTGGTGTCGCGCATCAGGAATTCGGCGTCGGGCTGGGGGGCTCGCATCGTGGCTCCGGCAGGAAGTCGAGCGCCGATTTTGCGCCCGCCGGGCCGGTCAGTGCCGGTCGGCCGGGCCCGGCAGCGCGCCGCTCGGTGTCGCTGCCGGGGCCGCCGCCGGCGGATGGCGGTGCAGTCGGCCGAACACGTGCTTCAGCTTCTGCACGCCGTCGTCGACGAAGGTGAAGACGACCGGGATGACGAGCAGGCTGAGGAAGGTCGACGTGATCAGGCCACCGATGACGACGATCGCCATCGGTGCGCGAAAGCTCGGGTCGGTGCCGATGCCGAGCGCGATCGGCATCATGCCGGCGCCCATCGCGATCGTCGTCATGACGATCGGCCGCGCCCGCTTGTGGCACGCGTCGAGCAGCGCCTCCATGCGCGACATGCCCCAGTCGCGCCGCGCCATGATCGCGTACTCGACGAGCAGGATCGAGTTCTTGGTCGCGATGCCCATCAGCATGATCAGGCCGATCATCGAGGGCATCGACAGCGACGTGCGGGTGATGAACAGGGCGAGGAACGCGCCCGGGATCGAGAGCACGAGCGCGACCAGGATGGTCGCCGGCTGGACGAAGTCCTTGAACAGCAGCACCAGGACAACGTAGATGCAGGCGACGCCGGTGAGCATCGCCAGGCCGAAGCTGTCGAACAGCTCGGTCATCGCCTCGGCGTCGCCGACGGTCGTCTGCTGGACGCCTTGCGGCAGGTTCCTGATGCTCGGCAGCGCGAGGGCCTCGGCCTGCACCGCGCCGAGCGGCTGGCCGTTCAGCTCGATGTCGAAATTGATGTTGCGCTGGCGGTCGTAGCGGTCGATCTTGGCCGGGCCGCTGTCGATCGCCAGC
This sequence comes from Caldimonas sp., assembly GCA_035456045.1. Lineage (GTDB taxonomy): Bacteria > Pseudomonadota > Gammaproteobacteria > Burkholderiales > Burkholderiaceae_C > Schlegelella_A. The sequence continues at coordinate 802 of DATIDZ010000342.1, read as the reverse complement.
GTCGCCACGTTGCCGAGCATCACCGGCCCGCGCGCGCCCGGCACGGCCAGGCGCGAGAGCAGGTCGAGGTCGGTGCGCGCCGCGGCCGGCAGCTTGACGACGATCGGCACCTGCCGCTGGGCGAGGTTGAGCTTGGCCAGGCTCTGGTCGTAGTCGCCGGACGTCGCGACGCGCAGCGTCTCGCCGATCGCCGTCGCGGTGACGCCGAGGTCGGCGGCGCGCGCGGAGTCGGGCCGAACGATCAGCTCGGGACGGACCAGGCTCGAGGTGGAGGTCACGTTGCCGATGCCGTTGAGCGTGCGCAGCTCCTGCTCGACGCGGCGCGCCGCGTCGGCGAGCACCGCGCCGTCCTCGCCGGCGAGGACCAGCGTGTACTTCTCGTTCGAACCGCCGAAGCCGACGTTGATGCGCGCGCCGGGAACGGCGACGAGGGCGTCGCGCAGCTGCTGCTCGACGACCTGCTTCTTGACGCCGTTGCGTTCGCCGCGCGGGGTCAGGTTGAGCGTCAGCGTCGCCTTCCTCACCTCGGGCGCCCCGCTGCCCATGAACGGATCGGCGCCGGTCGCGCCGCCGCCGACGGTCGTGTAGATCAGCTTGACGTACGGGTTCCTGGCGACGATCTGGCGCGCCGCCTCGGCGGTGGCGTTGGTCTGCTCGAAGGTCGCGCCCGGCGGCAGGGCGATCTGCACCTGCGTCTGCGAGAGGTCGTCGGGCGGGATGAAGCCGGTCGGCAGGAGCGGCACGAGCGCGAGCGAGCCGAAGAAGAAGATCAGCGCGCCGAGGGTCGTCAGCACGCGGTGGC
>DATIDZ010000341.1:0-3084 GCA_035456045.1 Caldimonas sp. | reverse complement strand
CCGGACACCGCGAAGGACCGCGTGGCGCCCGCGCTGGCGGCGACCGCCGCCGTGCAACGAGCCCACCCCAGCCTGTACGTGGGCGAGTTCGGCGACGCGAGCGTCAACAAGGCGATCATGAAGCGCATCAGCGACGACTTCCGCCAGGCGGAGGTCACCTCGCTGCCGGTGACGCTGGCGATCCTCGTCTTCGCCTTCGGCGCGCTCGTGGCCGCGGGCATCCCGCTGCTGCTGGGCATCACGGCCGTGGCGGCGGCCCTGGGGCTCACGGCGCTCTTCAGCCATCTGATGCGCGTCGACGAGTCGATCAACTCGGTGATCCTGCTCGTCGGCCTGGCCGTCGGCGTCGACTACTCGATGTTCTACCTGCGCCGAACGCGCGAGGAGCGCGCGCGCGGGCTCTCGAGCGCCGACGCGCTCCAGGCTGCCGCGGCGACCTCGGGCCGCGCCGTGCTGTTCTCCGGCTTCGTCGTGATGACGGCGATGTCCGGCATGTTCCTGATGGGATCGCAGATCTTCGCGTCGTTCGGCGTGGGGACCGTGCTCGTGGTGGCCATCGCGCTCGTCGGGTCGCTGACCGTCCTGCCGGCGGTGCTGTCGAAGCTCGGCGACCGCGTCGATCGCGGCCGGATCCCGTTCCTCGCTCGCCGGCGCGCCGCGGGCAGCGACTCGCGCTTCTGGGGCGCGGTCATCGGCGCGGTGCTCCGCCGTCCGGTCCTCTGGGGCGGCACGGCCGCCGCCCTCCTGATCGCTCTGGCGATCCCCGCGCTCAGTCTGCACACGGTCGACTCCGGCGCGCAGGGGCTGCCGCGCGACATGCAGATCATGGACGTGTACGAGCGCGTTCAGCACACGTTCCCCGGCGGAGCGGGCCCGGCGGTCGTCGTCGTGACCGCGAAGGACGTGACCCAGCCGCAGGTCGCGCAGGGCATCGCCGCCCTCAGGCGCGCGGCGCTCGCGACCGGCCAGATGCACCAGCCGATCAGCGTCGAGGCGAGCAAGTCGCACCAGGCGGCGCGCGTGCTCATCCCGCTCGCCGGCAAGGGGACCGACGCGACCTCCAACCGCGCACTCGACACGCTGCGCCATGAGGTCATCCCCGCCACGATCGGCAAGGTGCCCGGCGCCGAAGCGAAGGTCACGGGCTGGACGGCCGGCTCCAAGGACTTCAACGACACCATGAAGGCCCGCGCGCCGATCGTCTTCGCGTACGTGCTCGGGCTCGCCTTCGTGCTGCTGCTGCTGACCTTCCGCTCGATCGTCATCCCGATCAAGGCGATCGTGCTCAACCTGCTGTCGGTCGGCGCCGCCTACGGCGTGCTCGTCCTGATCTTCCAGAACGGCAACCTCGAGTCGCTGCTGAACTTCAAGTCGGTCGGCGGCGTGACCGACTGGCTGCCGCTGTTCCTGTTCGTGATCCTCTTCGGCCTGTCGATGGACTACCACGTGCTGATCCTCAGTCGCGTGCGCGAGTCCTACGAGTCGGGCATGTCCACCGAGGACGCCGTGTCCCACGGCATCCGCGCCACCGCGAGCGTCATCACGAGCGCCGCGATCGTGATGGTCGCGGTGTTCGCGATCTTCGCGACGCTGGGGATGCTCGACTTCAAGATGATGGGCGTCGGCCTCGCCGTCGCCGTGCTCGTCGACGCCACCGTCGTCCGCGCCGTGCTGCTGCCGGCGACGATGAAGCTGCTCGGCGACTGGAACTGGTACCTGCCGCGCTGGCTGGAGTGGCTCCCGCGCCTGACGCGCGAGGTCCCGGCCGAGCCCGAGCCCGCCCCCGAGCCCGAGCCCCGGGTCCCGACGGCGGTCTGAGCAGGATGCCCGAACTGCCAGGCGCCGATGTGCTGCGCGAGTTGCAGAGGACGATGCAGTCGGTCCTCGAGCGCGAGCGCGGCCTCCAGCGGGACCTGCTGACCCGCGTCTTCGAGCCCTACGACGCCGCCTTCGATCTCCTCGAGCAGAGCGGCGCCGCGCTGCGCGAGCAGGCCGAGGCCGTCGAGCACGCGGCCAGGTCGCTCCAGCAGGCCGCCGGCCTCATGAAGACGCAGGCCGACCTGTTCGAGCGCACCGTCCGGATGCTGCGCGAGCCCTCGCGCCGGATCGAGTCGGTCGTCGGCCTCGATCCGCACCGGCCCGGGCCGCGGACGCCGGGCTGAGCCGACGGAGCCGAGCCCGGCCTCAGGCCGTGGCGGTGTCCGCCGCGGCGCGCGCCTGCAGGTAGCGCGCGATGGTCGCCACCGTCGTCAGCTCGCCGTAGTCCTGCTCGGGCACGTCGATGCCCGTCGACTCGTTGATGGCGACGACCAGGTTGAGGATGTCCATCGAGTCCAGCTCGAGGTCCTCGCGCAGCAGCGCGTCGCGGTCCAAGGTCGCCGGATCGACGTCGGGCGCGACCTCCAGCAGCGCATCGACGACGGTCGCTGTCATGTCGGTGGTCATGGCTCCTCCGTGTTTCGCAGGTGACGCTCGAGGGCCGTCAGGAAGCGGGCGCCCTCGGCGCCGGTGCTGGCGCGATGATCCGCGGAGAGCGTGGCGGTCACGACGGGCCGCACACCGAGCATCCCGTCCACCGCCCAGGGCCGGTCTTGGATGCGGCCGAAGCCGACGAGCGCGACCTGAGGCGGGTAGATGACCCCGAGGACCTCGTCGACGCCCTGGTCGCCGAGGTTCGTGACGGTGATCGTCGGATCGGCCATCTCGGACGACCGCAGGCCGCCCCGCCGCGCCCGCGCCACGAGGTCGCGCAGGTCGCGCATCAGCTCTTCGAGGTCCTTGCGATCGGCGTCGTGGATGGCGGGCGCGATGAGACCGCCGCCGCGCTGGGAGATGGCGACGCCGAGATGGACCGCCTCGCTGCGGCGATGCTCGCCGTCGATCCAGAAGCCGTTGACCTCGGGCACCTCGTGCGCCGCGCGGGCGACCGCGTGCAGCAGCAGGGCGGCGGGCAGCACGCGCTCGGCCACCGGTCGCGCCGCGTTGGCGGCGCGCAGGCGCGCCAGCGGCTCGGAGAGCTCGATCGCCGAGCGCAGGTAGTAGTGCGGGACCTCGCGCTTGGACCGCGCCATCAGGTTGCCCATG
>DATIDZ010000340.1:0-14958 GCA_035456045.1 Caldimonas sp. | reverse complement strand
CTTCGTGAACAAATGCCCGGTTCCGGCAGGTATCACGACGACATCACCCGCCTTGAGCTGGTGCGCGACGCCATTGCGGATTTCCGAGCCGTTGTTGCCCGGACCGTTGAACTCGACGACGGTGCGAGACGTGGCCGGCCGCCGCTGCCGATCGGCGATGTTCGGGCCGAGCACGAGCGTGCCCGAACCGGAAATGATGTGGTAGACCTCGCTGATCTGGTCGTGCTCGGCGACCGAATTGGGCGCGGGCTTGTCGAGCTTGCCGCGATGCACCATGCCGATCCCGACATTCGCCTTGCCGATGTCGACGTCCCGCACCTGCTGGTCGACCAGCTTCTCGGCGATGGCCTTGCGCGTGTAGCTCTCGAGCTCGGCCACGGAGATGTAGGTGCCCGGGCACAGGGTGCAGGTCGGCTGCGGGTCGGTCGGGTTCACCTGCGCGGGGGCGGCCGCGGTCGCCAGGGTGAACGCGAGGGCGCCGAATGCTCGTGCGGTCGCTGTCATGACCGTCACCTCAGGGCCGCGGCCAGGTCGTGCCCTGCGCCGGTGCCACGCGGCCCATGCCCTTGAGCACGAACTTCTGCAGCCGCTTGCCTTCGTACGTCTCGGTCGTGTAGATGTTGCCCTTGCTGTCGGTGGCGATCGAGTGCACGCCGTAGAACTGCCCGGGCTGCCGCCCGCCGTCGCCGAAGTTGGTCACTTCCTGCAGCGTCTCGCGCAGCACGACGCGAACGACCTCGTTGGTGCCGTCGGCGAGGTAGATGTACTTCTGCGCCGGGTCGCGCGAGAAGGCGATGTCCCACGCGGCGCCCGAGCCGAGCGTGTTCTTCGCGAACGACGCCTCCTTGACGAAGGTGCCGTCGGGCCTGAAGACCTGGATGCGGTTGGCCTGGCGGTCGCAGACGTAGACGAGGCCGTCCTCGGTCCGCTCGACGCAGTGCACGGGGTTGCGGAACTGCTTGGGCAGCGCGGCTGACGGGTCGTACTTGCCCAGGTCCGCGTCGTCCGGCTTGTTGCCGTAGGCGCCCCAGTAGCGCTTCATCTTGCCGGTGTCGGCGTCGAGCACGGCGACGCGCTTGTTGCGGTAGCCGTCGGCGACGTAGGCCTCGTTGGTCTTCGGGTCGACCCAGATCTTGGCGACGCGGCCGAAGTTGTTGAGGTCGTTGCTGCCGGTCCAGCCGCCGAGCTTGCCGACCTGCATCAGGAACTTGCCGTCCTGCGTGAACTTGAGCAGGTGCGCGTCCTTCTCGCCGTTGCCGCCGATCCACACGTTGCCCTTGTAGTCGACGTGCACGCCGTGGTTGCTCTCGGGCCATTCGTAGCCGGGACCGGGGCCGCCCCAGGAGCGGATCAGGTTGCCCGCCGGGTCGAAGACGAGGACCGGCGGCGCGGCGATGCAGCATTCGCCGACCTTGAGCTCGAGCGCGCGTTCGTTGGCGTGCAGCGTGGCGGCGCCGCGGTGGATGATCCAGACGTTGTCCTGCGCGTCGACCCAGATGCCGATCGTCATGCCGAGCACCCAGTGGTTGGGCATCGGCTTGGGCCACATCGGGTCGACCTCGAACCGGGGCGCTTCGACGCTGCGGTCCTGCGCGCCGACGTCGCGGTGGAGCAGCAGCTGCGCTCCGACGAGGCCGGCGAGCAAGAGGGCCAACGCGGCCCGGATGAGGGTTTGACCTGAAACGCGCGGCATGGGGTACCTCCGGCAGTGCCGCCGACAATCTTGATTCCAAAGCACCGGATCCGCAATGAGTTCGTTTCCCGACGCTGCATGCTCGATCGTCCGGTGGTGCAGCAGGCTGCGGACCGCGCTGGTCGCGCTGGGGTCGGGCATGGCGTGCTGCCTTGCTCTCTGGACCGATGCCTCGGCGCACGACATCCCGAGCGACGTCAAGCTGCTCGTCTTCGTCAAGCCTCGAGCGCAGGAGCTGACGCTTCTGGTGCGCGTGCCGATGGCCGCACTGCGCGAGATCGACGTCCCGCTGCGCCCGGGCGGGTACATCGACCTGGGTCGCGCCGAACCGGCGCTCCGGGAGGCCGCGGCGATGTGGCTGCTCGACAACCTGACCCTCTACGAGGAAGGTCGGCCCCTGCCGCGGCCGGCCGTCGTCCAGGCCCGCATCTCGCTGGCCTCGGACCGTTCGTTCTCGGACTACGACCGCGCCCTCGCGCACCTGGCCGCGCCGCGCGTCGCGGAGACGGAGCAGCTCTACTGGAACCAGCAGCTCCTCGACGTGCAGCTGCAGGTGCCGATCGCGTCGTCGCGGTCGCACTTCTCGGTCGAGCCGCGCTTCGCACGCCTGGGCCTTCGCGTTGCACTGGCGCTGCGCTTCCTGCCCGAGACCGGCGCGGAGAGGGCTTACGAGCTGCACGGCGATCCGGGCGTCGTCGACCTCGACCCTCGCTGGCACCAGGCGGCGTGGCGATTCGTGCAGGCCGGCGTGTGGCACATCCTCGAAGGTCCGGATCACCTGCTGTTCCTGGCGTGCCTCGCGATTCCCGTGCGCCGGCTGCGCGCGCTCGTGCTGATGGCCACCGCCTTCACCATCGCTCACTCGATCACGTTGCTGGCGACGGCCTTCGGCTGGGGCCCGCAGGGCCTGTGGTTTCCGCCGCTCGTGGAGGCCTTGATCGCCGCGTCGATCCTGTGGATGGCGCTCGCGAACATCTTCGGCGCCAGCGCGCACCGGCGCTGGATGACGGCGTTCGTCTTCGGCCTGGTGCACGGCTTCGGCTTCGCCTTCGCCCTGCGCGAATCGCTGCAGTTCGCCGGCTCGCACGGCGTCAGCGCGCTGCTCGCGTTCAATGTCGGCATCGAGCTGGGTCAGGTCGCGGCGCTCCTGATCATGCTGCCGCTGGTGGCCCTGCTGCTGCGCGTGGTGCCCGAGCGGGCCGGCGTCATCGTCTTGTCGGCGCTGGCGGCGCACACGGCGTGGCACTGGATGCTCGAGCGCGGCGAGGTCTGGTGGAAGTATCCGTTGCCGCGACCCGATGCGTCCGACTTGGCCGAGCTCGTGGCCTGGGCCATCGCAGCGCTGGTGATCGGCATGGGGCTGGCTTCGCTGCGCGACCGCTTCGGTCGCGCCGAGGAACGACGGTGCTGAAGACAGAGGTGCGACGCGACGGCCCCCTGCGGATCGTGATCGTCGACTCGATCACCCAGCTGGATGCCGAAGACGAGGGCGCCCTGGTCGTTTCCGGCTCCCACGGCGGCGCAAGCGCGGCCGAATTCGCACTCGCGGTGCGTCTTGCTGCAGTCTTCTTCAACGATGCCGGCGTCGGCAAGGACGAGGCCGGTGTCGCCGCACTTCACCTGCTGCAGCAGCGCGGCGTCGCGGCCGGGACGGTGTCGCACCTGAGCGCGCGCATCGGAGATGCGCAGGACGCCTGGGACCACGGCGTCGTGTCTCGTCTCAACGAGGCCGCACGTGCGCTCGGCATCGCGCCCGGCGAGCGGTTGCGCGATGCACTGAATCGGCTCCTGCAGCAGGCGCGAACGGAAAGGTGAACGCGCACGCTCGTGGCGTGCGCAGTTGGCGCGAGCGCTCAGTCCGGCGGAAGCGTCTGGGCGAACTCTTCGGTGTCCCGGAACTCCCGCGACAGCAAGTCGGGCACCGCCCCGGGGAACACGCGCTGGGCATCGTCCCGGCTCAGGTGGGTGCTGGTCTGCCGCCGCTCTCCGGTGCTCCGGTCGACCACCCACCACTTGAAGTACTCCGTCATCGCGCAGAACCGAAGGTTGTCGCCGCAAGGGCTCCGAAGCCTAAGCAGATCTCATGCCTCGTCGACGATCTTCGCGTCTCGGCTCCTGCCGCGATCGGCTCGCCTCCGCGGACAACGGACGGCCGTCGTGCAGCTCATGCCGGCTCGACGATGGCCGCGTTCACCATCGTCCGCAGCTCGCGCCGGATCGGGTAGGTGCTCGACGGCATGAGCTGCGTCATGAAGACGACGCACACGTCCTCGACCGGGTCGACCCAGAACGCGGTCGAGGCCATGCCGCCCCACGAGTACTCGCCGAGGGACGCGGTGACGCCGTAGCGAGCCGGGTCGGTGATCATGGCGAAGCCGAGGCCGAAGCCCATCCCCTGGTACGCCGCCTCCGAGAACATGCCGGGCGGCGCGAGGTCGGCGATTCCCTTGCCATCCGGCAGGTGGTTCGCACGCATGAGCGCGAGCGTCTTCGGGCCGACGAGCCGCACGCCGCCGAGCTCGCCGCCGCGGCGCAGCATCTCGCAGAAGCGCAGGTAGTCGGCGGCGGTGCCGACGAGCCCGCCGCCGCCCGAGGGTGCGCGCGGCGGGGTGAGGAACGAGCCGAGCTGCCCGGGCGAGAGCGTTCCCGTGGCAGAGCGGACGTAGCACTCGGCGAAGCGCCCAACCTTCGACTCCGGGACGTGGAAGTCGGTGTCGCGCATGCCGAGCGGAACGAGGATGCGGGTGCGCACGAACTCGTCGAACGGCAGCCCCGACGCGAGGCTCACGAGGTGGCCGACGACGTCGGTCGAGACGCCGTAGTTCCACGACGTGCCCGGCGAGAACTCGAGCGGCACGCGCGCCAGCCCCTCGACCAGCGCCTCGAGGCTTTCGGCGTCGAACGCGTCGAGGCGAAGGCTGCGATACGCGGCGTCGACGTTGGTCCGGTTCTGGAACCCGTAGGTCAGGCCCGACGTGTGGCGCATCAGGTCGATCACGCGCATGGGCGCATCGACGGGCCGCGTGTTGAACGCACCCGGCTGGCCGGCGCGGTACACCGTCATCTCGCGCCACGACGGGATCCAGCGATGGACCGGGTCGTCGAGCGAGATCCGTCCTTCCTCGGCGAGCATCATGAAGGCGATGCTCGTGACCGGCTTGGTCATCGAGTAGAAGCGAAAGATCGTGTCTTCCCGAAGCGGCGACTTCTTCTCGAGCGAGGCGAGGCCGAGCACGGACCGGTGAACGAGCTCGCCCTTCCTCGCCACCAGCAGCAATGCGCCGGGCAGGAGCCCCGGCTCGACGTAGCGCTCGGCGAGGAAGCGGTCGATGCGGGCGAGGCGGTCGCCGTCGAAGCCGAGCGCGGCGGGGCTCGCGAGGGAAAGTGTCGTGGTCATGTCGTCGGGGCGGGGACGCACAAGCGTGCAAGTGTGGGCCATACCGCCCTGTTGCCCGCCGCCGCAGAATGACCGCATGCCCAAGCGCGCAGCCTCCGGCGGCCTCGTCTACTCGACCGAGGCCGGCCGCATGTGCCCCGGATGTCGCCAGCCGGTGGCGTCGTGCCGCTGTGCGTCGTCGACGGCGCGCGCGGTGCCGGCCGGCGATGGCGTGGCGCGCATCCGCCGTGAGGTCGGCGGACGCGGCGGCAAGACGGTGACCGTCGTGACCGGCCTGGCGCTCGATCCGATCGCGCTGGCCGCGCTCTCCAAGCGCCTGAAGTCGGCGTGCGGCACCGGCGGCACGGTCAAGTCGGGCGCGCTCGAGTTCCAGGGCGACCACCGCGAGCAGCTCGTGACGCTGCTCGCCGGCGAAGGCTTCCGGAGCAAGCTCGCCGGCGGATGAAGCGCATGGTGTCGAACGCCGCCGCCGATCCACTGCCGTGACGGCCGACGCCAGCGGCCTCGACGTCGCCGTCGGGCAGCGGCTGCAGCGGCTGATGGCACGCCATCGCATCGCCGGCGCGCAGTACCTGCTCTCGGTGGGCGGTCGGGTGCGAGTCGAGCATGCGCTCGGCGTGGCCGATGCCGTTCGCGGCAGTGCCGTGACGACCGCGACGACGTTCAACCTCTACTCGATCACCAAGCCCTTCACGGCGGCATGCACGGTGGCGGCAGCCGAGCGCGGCGCGTTCGACCTCGACGCGCCGGTGGCCGTCGCGAGCGGCGAGCCCGCGCTGGCATCGTTCGGTACCGTGCGCGACACCTTGCTGCACCGCGCCGGCTTCCCGAATCCCCTGCCGCTGCGATGGGTGCACGACGCCGCAGAGGACGCGGCGTTCGACGAGCACGCGTTCGTCGCGCAGCGACTCCAGGCCTTGCGCGGCCGGACCGTGCGGCGCGGACGCGCCGCGTACTCCAACCTCGGCTACCTCGCGCTCGGGCGCGCCGTCGAGCGTGCCACCGGGCAGCCGTTCCGGCACGCCGTTCAGGGGTGCTTGCTCGACAAGCTTCCCCGGCTCGACGGCAGCGCGCTCGGCTTCGGCATCGGCGACCCCGGGCGTCACGCGCGCGGCCTGCTGCCGCGCTGCAGCGCACTCGCGCTGGTGCTGCGCTGGCTCGTCGACGCTCGGCTCGTCGACGGTCCGGCCGGCCCCTGGAGGCAGATCCGGCCGCACTGCGTGAACGGCAGCGCCTACGGCGGGCTGGTCGGCAATGCACGCGGGCTCGCCGCCTTCGGCCATGCGATGCTCGGACTCGGCGGCGCGTGCGGCATCGCGAGAGAGCCGCTGCTCGCCACGGCGCCCGGCCCCGGTCCGGCGCGCACGCTCGCCTGGTTCGAAGGGCGGCTGCAAGGTCGTCGGTGGCTCGCCCACGCGGGCGGCGGCCTCGGCGGCTACGGCGAGCTGCGGCTCTATCCCGAGCTCGAGGTCGTGAGCGTGCTGGTCAGCAACGCGCCCGGCCTGCGCGACCACCGCTGGCTCGACCTCCTCGATGCGCCGGGGCTCGCTGCCGCCGCCCGCGAGCGCGCCTAGGACCAGGGCCGGTGGTTCAGCGTGTAGCGACCGATCTCGCGCGTGCCGCCGCTCGCCACGGCGAGAAGCCGCACGCGCAGCACGTGGGCGGGCATCTGCCGGACCTCGCTCAGCTTGGGAACGAGCAGCACCTCGCCGCTGCGCGCGTCGAAGGGCACGTCCTCCAGCCGCAACGGACCGTCCTGCAGCGACAGCTGCAGCTCGGCATCGACGCGATCGACGCCTTCCAGCGGCGCCTGTAGCCGGCCGACGAGGAGATCGTCCTCGGGCGAAACGCTGCAGTTCACCGCGCCGTACTGCGCGACGCGGTACTCGCGGACGCGCACGCCGCGCTGGCGCAGCCGCTCGATGAAGTCGGCGGTGACGAAGCCGGTCACGCGGCCTTCGGCGAACGCGCCGCGCACGCCGCCGGCGAGCGCGATCAGCGCGTCGAGCTCCGCGCCGCAGGCGTCGCAGCCGAGCAGGTGCGCGTCGATCGCGTCGACGGCGTCGTCGTCGAGCTCGCCGAGCCAGTACTCGACGAGCCGCTCGACGGCGACGTGCCCGCCGCCGGTCACGACGCCAGCCTCCGGCCGCCGTCGACGCACTGGCGCATCTTGGCGATCGCCCGATGCCGCACCACGCGGACGTTGCCCGGCGTCAGCCCGAGCTCGCCGGCCACCTGGTCGGCCGCCTTGTCCTCGTAGAACGTCAGCACGAGGAGCGAACGCTCGCGCTCGGGCAGGCGCTCGAGGCAGTCGGCGACGCGCTCGTGGTCGAAGCGCGGCGCGACCGCCACGTCGGCGATGCTCAGCATGTCGGCATGACGCTCGAGAAGCTCCTCGCGTCGCCGCTCGCGGCGGCGCATTTCCATCACGGTCATGCGGCACGTGCCGAACACGAACGACACGATCCGCTCGGGCTCGCGCAGGCGGCCGTCGCGAAGCTGCTCGAGGGTCAGCGCCATGACGTGCTGCATCAGGTCGGCAGCGGCGTGATCGTCGCGCAGGTGGCGCTGGCCGTAGCGGCGCAGTCGCGGCGCGAGCAGGCGGCACAGGGCGGCCTCGGCCTCGCCGTCGCGGCCGGGCGAGGCCGCGGCGATGCGCGATGCGAGACGCGCCTCGACGGCATCGGCGCTCACCGGCTCTGCACCCATCGTCGAAATCATAGCGAGCGGGCGCCGTCGAGGAACCGGCGCCCCGCTCGAAAATCGCTGTAACGCTGCGCCGGCTGGCGACACATCCCGCGGTCATCCACAGGAGGCCCTCATGGTCACGAATCCGCAGACAGGCACCAACATCCAGGAGATCGCCGCCGGCATCTATCGCATCAACACGCCGGTCGCGTTGCCCGACGGGCAGCAGTTCAGCTTCAACCAGTACCTCGTCGACGACGACGAGCCGCTGCTCTTCCACACCGGGCCGCGGCGCATGTTCGCGCTGGTCAGCGAGGCGATCGGCACCGCGGTGCCGATCGAGCGGCTGCGTCATCTCGCCTTCTCGCATTTCGAGGCCGACGAGTGCGGCGCCATGAACGAGTTCCTCGCCGTCGCGCCGGACGCGACGCCCGTCTGCGGCCGGATCGGCGCGATGGTCTCGATGACCGACATCGCCGACCGGCCGCCGCGCGCCCTGGCCGACGGCGAGCTGCTGCCGCTCGGCCGCCACACGCTCCGCTGGTTCGACACGCCTCACGTCCCGCACGGCTGGGACTGCGGCCTGATGCTCGAGCTGACGACGAAGACCTTCCTGTGCGGCGATCTCTTCACGCAGCCCGGCACCGGCGCGCAGGCGCTGACGCGCAGCGATATCCTCGGGCCCAGTGAGGCGTTCCGGCAACCGATGGACTACTTCGCGCACGCGCCGCAGACCCACGCGACCTTGATGCGTCTGGCCGCCGAGGCGCCGACGACGCTCGCGTGCATGCACGGCAGCGCGTGGCAGGGCGACGGCGCGGCGCTGCTGCGGCACCTCGCCGAGGCGGTGTCGGTCCCGCACTGACGAGCCGAAGCCCGCAGGCCCGGAGCACGCGACAGCATGGCGACCGTCCTCGACAAGGAGCTCAGGCGGCAGGTCACCGTCGACGGCGTCGACTACACGGTCGCCGTCGATCCCGACGGAATTCGCGTCACCGGCAAGGGCAAGAGGAAGCCCGAAGTCGAGCTGCACTGGCGCGATCTGCTGAGCGGGGACGCCGCCATGGCCGTGGCGCTCAACGCCTCGCTCGGCTCCCGCCGGGCAGCCGGCAAGCCGGCGAGCGAACCGTCGGTCGAGCGAGCGAGCCCGCGGGCGCCGAAGAAGAAGAGCGGCCGGTCGCCGGCTGAGGGCTAGCGGCCGCGGCCGGACCTCAGGGCGCCGCGAGTGCAGCGGCGGCCTGCTGCGCGACGATCTCGTGCACCGCCTTCGTCGGGTGGATGCCGTCCCAGAACGCGTACGTGTCGGGCTGAGCGCAGTGGAACGGGGGCTGGTCGGGCGTCACGCAGGCGTCGGTCGCGTTGTCGAGGCCGTAGGCGCGCGGATCGGCGACGACCTGGTTGAGCTTGGCGTAGATGTCGACGATCCTGATATCGCTGCCCGGCAGCAGCTGCATCAGCTGCTGGCTCAGGAGCGCCAGGTTGGCGTTGTACTGGACCGCCAGGAAATTGCCGCCGGCGACCGCCGCGGGCCCGAGCTGGCGGACCGCCGGCAGCTTGCCGAGGTCGGGCACGTTGAGCCACAGGAACCGGCGCGCGCCGTACGCGTAGAGCGTGCCGACGCTGTTGGCCACGCTGGCCAGCGCGTTCTGAAGGTAGGGGGCAGGATCCTGGCCGCCCGCCGCTGCCACCAGCGCATCGCGAACGTCGTTGCCGCCGATCTCGATCGCCACCAGCGTGTTGGCCGAGGTCTGTGGAAAGTCGGTCAGGTAGGTGCTGACTTGCGCCGGCAGGTTGAAGCGGCACGGATACCCGGCCACGGCTCGCGCACCGCCGACGGCATAGTTGCTGGCCTGCGCGCCGCGCCCTGCGAAGGCCGGCCGTGCGTTGCCGGCCAGGGCGAGGCTGCGGGCCAATCCTTCGGCCCAGGTGGCCCCGTTGGTGAAGTGATGTCCGCCCATCGCATACGGACCGTCGGGGACCTTCATCGGGTCCAGGGCGTCGTAGGGCGGAACGTTCAGCGGCACGCCGCACGCGCGGTTGGCCGGGTCCGACAGCCAGATGAACGCGTTGCCCGAATCGCTCAGGCTGGCACCGAAGATCACGACGCGGTCGATCGCGTGGCGCTGCGCCAGCGCCGCGCAGGACAGCACGCTGAGCGCGACGAAGGAAACGAACGGCGCCAGGCGCCGGCAGAGGGGGGATGCACGCATGGTTCTCTCCTGAGGCAGACGACGAGGTGTCGTGCCGCGATCCGCGGCGTCGACTTGCGCACGCACGATCGCCTGCGCAGGCTGACAGCGGAGCGACCGATGCCTTACAGATGAGCCACAGACGCGGCCTCGTGACATCCGCGTCACGCGAACGTCGCGGCGACGGCGCCGAGATTGGCGCCGCGAGTCCCATCGCTTATTCTCGGCTCGGGAAGGTGAAGGTCCGCCCGCGCGCTGGAAAGCCGTCGGACCTCTGCGGAGGCCAGCGATGACCGAGGTGGATTTTCCGGACGCATTGCCGGCCGGCTCGCGCCTGCACTGGTATGTGCTCGAGCGCGTCCTGGGCCAGGGCGGCTTCGGCATCACCTATCTCGCGCACGACACCAACCTCGACCGTCCGGTCGCGATCAAGGAGTACCTGCCTGCCGAGATCGCGCGGCGGCGGTCGGACGCGTCGGCGTGGCCGCACTCGGACACGCTCGCCAAGCGCTATGCATGGGGCCTCGAGCGATTCCTGCTCGAGGCGCGCACGCTGGCGCGCTTCGACCACCCGAACATCGTTCGCGTGCTCTCGGTCTTCGAGGCGAACAACACTGCGTACATGGTGATGCGCTTCGAGGAAGGCGAAGACCTCGCGACGCAGCTCGAGCGCCGCGGCACGCTGCCGCAACGCCAGCTCACCGACTGCCTGCTGCCGATCCTCGACGGCCTCGAACTCGTCCACGCCGCGGGCTTCATCCATCGCGACATCAAGCCCGAGAACATCTACGTGCGTCGCGACGGCAGTCCGGTGCTTCTCGACTTCGGCTCTGCACGCCAGTCGTTCGGCAGCGCGAAGACGCTGACCATCCTCGTCGCCCCAGGCTACGCGCCGCTCGAGCAGTACTACGGCGATGCATCGACGCAAGGTCCGTGGACCGACATCTACGGCCTCGGCGCGACCTGCTACCGCGCGATCGCCGGTCGCGCTCCGCTCGATGCCATCGCGCGCGCGAAGGGCGTGCTCGGCAGCGTGCGCGAGATCCTGACCCCCGCGGCCGAAGTCGGGCGGGGGCGCTACGACGAGGCGTTCCTTGCGGCCGTCGACCGGTCGCTGCAGTTGAGCGAGAAGGATCGCCCGCAGACCATCGCCGCCTGGCGCCACGAACTCCTCGCGGGCGGCGCGCCCGCGCCCGCTTCCGTCGAAGGGCCTGCATCGGCCGCGACGGCATCCACGCGAACCGCGCCGGGGCCGGTCGACAGCGAGCGTTCGCCGGCGCGCTCGTCGACCGCGCGCGTCGACGACAAGCGACCGTCCCGACGCGCGGCGGGCGCGATCGTGGCGGCGTTGATGTGCGGGGCCGTCGCCCTGTGGGCGTTCGGGCGCTTCGGTGCGCCGGCGCCGCGCGTGTCGCCGGCAGCGGCCGCTGCATCCGTCGCAACGATCGCGTCGCCGCGCGTCGAGGCATCGGCGTCCGCTTCGTCGTCGTCGGCAGCGCCTGTCCTCGCGCCGACCGCGATGAGCGCTGCGCTGGCCCCTGGCGCTCGGCCTGCGGTGACCGACGCTGCGAAGGCGATCGAAGCGCCCGCGCCCGTCGCCCTGAAAAACGCCAGGACCTCGGAGTCGACGACGTCGGCTCCGCTCGCGCGCAACTCCCTGCCTGCAACCAAGGCGCCGGCCTCGTCGGGCGGCGTGCTGCGACCGGCGCCTGCGTCGGTCGCGGGCCCGATGAAAGCCGAGACCGACCCGGCGGCGGCGGCAACGCCGACGGCGGCGGTGACGACCGCCGCTCCCGTCGCGGCGCCGGTGCACGCCGAAGCAGCCCTCGCACGCTCGCCGCGCGACGAGGCGATCGATGCTGCGGAGGCAGCGTTGCGGCGCGGCGATGCCAACGCCGCGGCGCAGATCCTCGCTCCCCTGGCGGCAGCCGGCGTCCCTCGCGCCCAGACGCTGCTCGGCCGCGCGCAGGAAGCGCGCCCGTCGGCGCAGCGCAGCGACTTCGAGGCGTATGTCTGGTACGGCATCGCCGCCCGCAACGGACAAGCCGGTGCGCAGGCGCAGCGCGAGCGCGTCGCAGCGAAGCTGCAGCCCGCCGAGATCCGCCAGGCCGACCAGCTCATCGAACGATGGAAGCCGCGCCCGGAAGCGGCGACCTCGAACGCCAACGAACGCACCGCGCCCTGAGCCCACCTGCCGATGAACCCTGCCGCCCTCCACGCGCTTCGAGCGTTCGCCATCGCGCCCCTGCTCGTGCTGGTCGCTGCCTGCGCCAGCGACTCGGACAAGATCAGCGCGATCAACGCCCTCAACCAGGGCTTTCGCGTCGAGTACGAAAAGCTGCTGGCCGAGAAAGGCACGCGACTGTTCATGACGACTCGCGGCGATGCGTTCGTCGCGATGCGTGTCGCGCTGGCCCAGCTCGGCATGCAGACCGAGCAGCAGGACATGGCGCTCGGCCACCTTGCCGTCGCGGCCCCCGCGCCGTTGCCGCTCAGCGACGACGAGTGGCGCAGCGCGTCGCAGATCGACCTGCCGCTGCTGCGCCGCCTGATCGAGCCCTACGTCGGCGCCGCCGCGAGCTTCGTCCAGTTCGAGCCGCAGGGGCTCGACGTCGTCATCAACGCGGCCTTCCTCGATGCGCCGCGCGGCACCGAGGTGTCGCTCACCGTGCGCCTGCGCGAGCGGGCGCCGCCGCGATCCGGCTGGCCGCGTCGCGAGTACGTCTCACCTCGCGTGCTGACGGTGGGGCTCGAGAAGATCTTCGCGACCTTCGAGCGCGAGCTGAAGGCCGGCCCTCAGCGCTGATCTGCGGCGATCAGGCGCGCAGGCGGGCGAAGACCTCCTGGGTCTCCGCCGACGGCACGCCCTGCAGGCGCCCCGACAGCACCGAGCGCAGTCGCTCGTACGTCGCCATCGCTTCGGCGCTGTCGCCACGCCGCTGGTAGCTGAGCATCAGGTGGCGATAGAAGGCCTCGCACTGCTCGTCGGCGTCGATGCAGCGCAGGTAGGCGTCGATCGCCGCGTCGCTGCGGCCGGCTTCTTCCCAGTGGCGTGCTGCGCGCGCGATCGCTCGCAGCAGACGCGATCGCAGCTGCTCGCGGCGCGCGACGTAGGCCGGATGGCCGACGTCGTCGAGCAGGAACGGGCCGCGGTAGAGCAGGAGCGCCTCTTCCACGAGCGCGCGCAGCGCCGGCTCGGCGATCGTCGCGCGGTCGGGACGAAAGCAGGCGTCGATGTCGGCGAGCACTTGGTCGAGCGCTCGGCCGTCCTGCCAGAAGAGCGCCTCGTTGAGGCTCAGGCGACCGTCGCGCAATCGGACGGCATCGTCCTCGCCGAAGATGCGGCGCAGCCGGTGCAGCGTCGCGGTGAATGACTTGTGCGCGTAGTCGGCGTCGACGTGAGGCCAGAGCGCATCGGCGATCTGATCGGCGCGCACGTTCTGGCCGCCGAGCGAGATCAGCACCTTCAGCAGCTCGCCCGGGCGGCCCGGTCCCTTGGCCGAGAACTCGAGCCGCTCGCCCGCACGCGCCAGCGCGAAGTCGCCCAGCGTCGTCACCTCGAAGGCCCATGGCCAGCGTCGCAGGCGCACCGCCGACGGCGGCGGCGTCAATCGGCCGGCGTCGATCAGCGTCCGGGTGTGCTCGACGGCGATCCCGCGTCGCAACGCGACGGCGCAGAGCGCGGCCACGAGCGAGGGCGGCAATCCCGGTACGTGATGCAGGCCGAGCTCGCGCGCCAGCGACAGGCCGGCCTGCAGCGGCGCGACGGCGGCGGGCTCGTCATCGGCGGAGACGGCGACCGCGGCCTGCGCGAACAGGACCGACAGCCGCAGCAGGGGGCTGGCGAGTCGTTGCGCCAGCGCCTCGGCGAGGCGCACGTGCGACTCGGCGCCCGCGCGTTCGCCGGCGACCGCCAGCAGGTGGGCGACGGTGACGTGCGCGAGGCCCTCGAGCCAGGGCAGGCCGGCCTCGACGGCGAGCAACGCCGCGCTTCTGGCCTCGCGCAGGGCGAGCCCGTTGTTGGCCGTCGCCATGGCCAGGAGGGCGAGCACCTGGTGAACGAACGCGCGGTCGCCGCGCCGGAGCGCGAGGGCGTCGACGCCGGCGAGCTCGGCGCGCGCCTTGTCGAGGTCCCCCTGGCCCACGTGCGCGGCTGCGCGAAGCGTGCGCAACCACGCGTCGTGATCGGTCACTGCTTCTTCGGCGCCGATGTCGAGACCCGCGCTCGCGGCGTCGATGGCGGCCGCGTGGCTGCCGTCGAGCAGGGCGCGCAAGGCATTGCAGGCCGCGAGTGCAAGGCGACGCGACGCCGAGCCCGCGCTGACGCCTTTGGCGATCGCCGCCGACAGCGCGAAGTCGCCGTTGAGCAGGGCGGCCACCGAGCGCGCGATGTCGCCGCCGGCCGCGCGCCCCGGGTCGCTCGAGTCGCGCAGCCGCGCCACCGACGGATGCCCCGGCTCGCGCCACATGCGCGCGCGCAGCACGGCCGCCGGCACCGGGCGATCGCGCGACGGCCCCGCCGCACGATCGAACCGGCCCAGCCAGCCGTCGAGCGCCGCGAGGTCGTCGAACTCGCGCAGGATCGTCTCGATCACGCCGAGGCAGGATCGAGCCGAACCCGGGCCATCGGCGTTGCGCTGGAACAGCTCGAAGGCCTGCTCGAAGCGACGTCGCGCGGACCGGGGGCTCGTGTGGGCGAGGGCCGCGCCGTAGTCGTTCAACAGCTCGGCGCTGCCCTGGAGAACGTCCGGCGGCAGCAGCTCCAGCCAGCCCGCGAGGGTCGCATGACGCCCTTGCTCGAGCAGGCTCTCGGCCTGCTCGTGGACGATCGCCGCGACCTCGCGCCACTCGCGTCCGGCGACGAACAAGGTCAGCGCATCCTCGGCCTGACCCGACGTGCGCAGGAGGGTGGCCGCGCGGTGCAGCGCGTCGGCGCCGACCGCGTGGGGCAGGTCGCGTGCCGCACGGCGCAGCAGGAACTCGCGCAGCAG
>DATIDZ010000339.1:0-3271 GCA_035456045.1 Caldimonas sp. | reverse complement strand
GAGGTGACCGCCGCGGATCAGCCCGAACGACATCGCGCTGTCGAAGGTGCTCGCACCCGGCAGGGCGGTGACGGGCTTTCCGCCGGCGTCCGTCAGCAGCCGGTGGTGCATGCCTTCCTCTGGCACGGAGCCGGTGCCGATCAATCCGTTCTCGGACTGGAAATACACCCTCATGCCGGCGGGAACAAAGTTCGCGACCCGGGTCGGAATGCCGATGCCGAGGTTGACCAGCATGCCGTCGCGCAGCTCGAGCGCGATGCGTTTGGCGATAACGGTCTGGGCGTCCATGGCGTCAGCTCTGTGCAATGAGGTAGTCGACCAGCGGGGCGGGCGTGACGACGTGATCGGGCGAGATCAGCCCCACGGGAACGACGTTGTCGACGGCGACGATCACGGTGTCGGCGGCCATCGCGATCACCGGGTTGAAGTTGCGGCCCGTCAGCGCGTAGGCGAGGTTGCCCTGGTAGTCGGCCATGAAGGCGTGCACGAGCGCGAAGTCGGCGCGCAGCGCGGGCTCGACCAGGTACTCCTTGCCGGCGACGGTGACCTTCTGCTTGCCTTCCTCGACGACCGTGCCGACGCCGGTGGCGGTGAGGATGCCGCCGAGGCCGAAGCCGCCGGCGCGGATGCGCTCGATCAGCGTGCCCTGCGGCACCAGGTCGACCTCCATCTCGCCGGCGATCATCTGCTGCTGCGTCTCGGGATTGAGGCCGATGTGGCTGACGATCGCCTTCTTCACCAGCCGCGCGCGAACCAGCTTGCCGATGCCCACGCCAGGCATCGCGGTGTCGTTGCCGATCACGGTGAGGTCGCGCTTGCCCTGGCGGACCAGTTCGTCGACCACCGCCTCGGGCGTGCCCACGGCCATGAAGCCGCCGATCATCAGGCTTGCGCCATTCGGGATCAGCGCCACCGCATCGGCCAGGGAGAGCGTTCTCATCGTGCCTCCATGAACTGCGTGTGAGTCACGCTATTGCACCGCCTGCGCGGGCACGACGCTATAGCCCCTAGGTGTAGTTCCGCCCGCTTCCGGGGCGCGGATCAGGACGCCGAAGTCGGCGCGCGCCGGGTCTTTCGCAGGTATACGAACCAGTACACCGCGGCGACGAGCAAGGACCCGCCGATGATGTTGCCGATCGCCACCGGCACCAGGTTGGCGAGGCCGCCGGCCCACGTGAGGGCGGGGAAGTCGGCGGCGGTCTTGCCGATCGACTTCCAGAACGACTCGGGCGCCGTCGCCTTGATGAAGAGCCCCATCGGAATGAAATACGCGTTGGCGATGCTGTGCTCGAAGCCGGCCGCGACGAACGCCGAGATGGGAAGGATGATGATCGCGACCCGGTCGACGGTGGTGCGCGCGCTGTAGCACATCCACGACGCGAGGCACACCAGCGCGTTGCACATGACGCCGAGCGCCAGCGCCGGCGCAAAGGCGAGCGCGCTCTTGCCGTTGGCCGTCGTCAACGCCGCGAGGCCGACGGCGCCGGCCCCGAAGCTGTACTGGGTGGTGAACAGCATGAGACCCGCCGTCGCCACCGCGCCGAAGCAGTTTCCGCAGAAGGTGATGAGCCAGTTCAGCAGCAGGCTGCGCGTCTTCACCTTGCCGCTCGCCCACGCCATGACGATCAGGTTGTTCCCGGTGAAGAGCTCGGCGCCGGCGACGACGACCATCACGAAGCCGAGCGAGAAGACGATCCCCGACAGCAGCCTCGCCACTCCGTAGGGCAGTGCGCTCGACCCGGCGGTGACGGTCGTGGCGAAGATGGCGCCGAACGAGATGAACGCACCGCCCATGACGCTCAGGACGAAGACGGTGACCGGGTCCATCGCGGCACGGCGCACCCCCGCCTGCTCGGCGCGAACGGCCATCTCGGCGGGCAGGATGGTGTCGATCGAGACCGCCTGCGGCGGCCCGGCCTTCATCCTCGGGGCATCCATCGCGTCGTCGCCTAGTAGACGGTCAGGCCTCGGCGGCGGAATTGGCCGCGCACCCGCTCGGTGAGCTCGGCGCTCGGCGCCTCGCAGTTCGCCAGCGGGTACTCGAGGCCGAGCTGGGTCCATTTGTCGCTGCCCAGCTGGTGGAAGCGCAGGATCTCCACGCGCTCGATCGTCTTCAGGCCGGCGCAGATGTCTGCCACCTTGTCGACGTTGTCGACCCCGTCGGTCAGTCCCGGGACGAGCACGTAGCGAATCCACATCGGGCGGCCGAGCGCCGAGAGGCGATTCGCGTAGTCGATCGTCGGCTGCAGCGGCTGGTGGGTGACCTTCTTGTAGATCTCCGGGTCACCCGACTTGATGTCGAGCAGGTGCAGGTCGATGTCCATCAGGTCCTCATCCGTCATCCGGTCGCCCATGCGGCCGGAGGTGTCGAGGCAGGTGTGCAGGCCGAGCTCCTTGCAGCGACGGAAGATCCGCGTCATGAACGGCCGCTGCACCATCGGCTCCCCGCCGGACAGGGTGATGCCGCCCTTGGCGATCTTGAGGACCTTCACGTACTTGCCGACCTGGCGCATCGCCGCCGAGACCGTGACCGGATGGCCGTTGCGCTTGTGCCAGGTGTCCGGGTTGTGGCAGTACTGGCAGCGCAGCAGGCAGCCGGTGAGGAAGGCGACGAAGCGCAGGCCCGGGCCGTCGACCGTGCTGCCGACCTCGTACGAGTGGACGTAGCCGACCAGGTCTTCCTCTTCGGGGATGTCCTCGACGTCGGCGGCATGGACCGCGTAGTAGTCGGGCTCGACCTTGCTCTCGGCGCGGCCCGCGCGGTCGCGCTGCAGCTCGTAGCGGCTGCCGGTGCGCGGTTCGGTCATCGTCGTTCTCCGTCTTCCCGGACGCGGCGGGAGCTCATGCCGTCGCGCCCATCGAGCTGTGGAAGGTGCGGTTGATCACGTCGAGCTGCTGCTCCTTGCTGAGCTTGACGAAGTTCACGGCGTAGCCCGAGACGCGGATCGTCAGCTGCGGGTACTTCTCGGGATGCGCCATCGCGTCCTGCAGCGTCTCGCGGTTGAGCACGTTGACGTTGACGTGGAAGCCGCCGCTGCCGAAGTACGTGTCGAGCGCGGCGACGCCGCGGTCGAGCCGGTCCGCCTCGCTGCCGAGCGCCGACGGCACGACCGAGAGGGTGAGCGAGATGCCGTCCTCGGCGTCGTCGTACGGGATCTTCGCCACCGACAGCAGCGCCGCGAGCGCGCCGTGCGTGTCGCGCCCGTTCGACGGGTTGGCGCCGGGCGCGAACGCTTCGCCCTTGCGCCGGCCGTCCGGCGTGTTGCCGGTC
>DATIDZ010000338.1:0-11910 GCA_035456045.1 Caldimonas sp. | reverse complement strand
CCGCTGCCCGTCGCGGCGTTCGCTGGCAGCGGCGACGCGGCGCCCGCAGGCCCGGGTTCCGCCGGCTCGGGAGACGGCGACGCGGCCGGGCCGGGCGGCGTCCCGGCTGCGGCCGCTGCGGTCTTGACGCCCGCGGTCAGTCCCGGGTGCCCGTTCAGGATGTCGGCGCCGTAGAGCGGCTTGTAGGCGCCCTGATGGCAGGTGGCGCAGTTGACCTTCGGCACGTCGCCGCTCGGGCCGAGCCGGTTCGCCGGGAACACGCCGGCGAGCGAGCCGAGGTAGTTGCTGTTCAGGTCGCGCGCCATGCGGATGCCGTAGTACGCCGTCGTGCGCTGCGGCGTGCTGAGCTCCCACGACGCGAACGAGCGCGAGTTGTGGCAGTACGTGCAGTTCACGCCGAGCGCCTTCGACATGTGCATCATCAGGCCGTACGTCGCCTCGGTCTGCTTGATCATCGACGGGTGGCCGTTGCTCGGCAGCGCCGTCTGCGAGACGACGCGGATGTCGCCGTCGCCGGCGATGTACGCCGAGAACGGATCGTTGGGCAGCGAGGTCAGGCCGACGGTCATCGCCGGCGCGTTCTGGCCGGCCTTGTTGCCGAGCACGCCGCGCGTCTGCGTCGCATCGGGCGAGCGATACCAGATGTTGGCCGGCACGTTCGCGCCGCGATGGCAGGTGTAGCAGGTGACCCCGGTCTCGGCGACGTGCGACTTCCAGTCGGCGTTGATGTGCTGCGTCATCTGCAGCATGCGGCGCGACACGACCTTGGCGTACTGCGCGTCGTCGGCGAAGTCGGTGGCGACGTGGCAATAGGCGCAGCCCTGCTGCGGCGCGACCCAGGCCGTCATGTCGATCATGAGCTGGGTGAACTGGCCGACGCTGAGGTCGCCGAGCACCTTCACGTTCTTGAACACCTGCGACGCGCGCGGGCCGTCGGCCGATGCCGGCGGCGACACCGGCGGCGGTGCGTTCAGGGCCGCGGCCGCGGCCACCGCCGCCGGTCGGTACACCTCGACCATGCCGGTGCCGCGATAGCCGCGCTGCACGGTCTGCACCGGAGGCGGCTCGCACGCCGCGAGCAGGACAGCGGCGGCGAGCGCGGCGCCGAGCGCGGCGAGGCGGTGACGCGTCGTCATGGCTTCACTCCCTGGAGCAGCGACGGATCGGTGACCGGCGCGAACACCGACGGATAGATCGGCGCCACGTGGTGCTTCACGGCCCACAGGTACCAGTTGTCGACGACCGTGCCGGTGAGCAGGATGCCGATTCCGCCGCAGAGCGGGCAGAGCACGGCGAACCACCAGGCCCAGCGGTGGATCGATTCCATCGTCGCGTTGAAGCCCATCGTCCAGCGCCAGAAGAGCGCCCCGCGCTCCGCTGCCGTGCCGCGGTCGACGATCTGCTCGATCTCGCGCTCGCCGCCGAAGCGGCTGACCGCGAGGATCGTCGCGCCGTGCATGGCGAACAGCAGCGTCGCGCCGTACAGGAACGCGATCGACAGCATGTGGAACGGGTTGTAGAACAGGTTGCCGTAGCGGATCGAGAACGCGGCCGTCCAGTCGAGGTGCGGGAAGATGCCGAACGGAACGGCCTCGGCGAAGTTGCCCATCAGGAGCGGCCGGATGATGCCGAGGCACAGCATCAGCCAGATCGCGGCGGCGAACGCCCACGCGACGTGCGTTCCCATGCCGAGCGCGCGCGCTCGGCGGTACATGCGAAACCACCACAGGATGACCGAGAGCGTGAGGAAGAAGCCGGCGATCCGCCACCAGCCGCCGTCGTTGAGCGGCGGGATCTCGAGGCCGTACTTCGCCGGCGGCGGCTCGAGCGCGAGCCAGGGCAGCTGGCGCACGAACTGGATCGGATCCCATCCCACCGAGGCGAACATGTTGAGGCCGACGATCTCGAACCAGATGAAGCCGCAGAGCAGCGAGGTCACGCCGAACCAGCCGAGGTAGATCGGCCCGACCTGGGCGTCGCCGATCTTGCCGAGCCAGTGGACGTGGTACTGCGACTTGGTGCGCTCCATCGGCGCGGTGCTGATCGGCACGCCGACGTAGCCGGCGTTGTGCGCCTGGACCGTCGTGAAGAGGTTCTGGTACTCGTAGGCCATGGGGTCTCCCGTTCTTGGTCAGCGAGGGCGCTTCAGCGCCACACCGGAAGGTTGAGCCACCAGCTCCACCATTCGGGCCAGCCGCGCGTCCAGAACGGGCCGCTGATGATGATGCAGACCGCGCTCCAGAAGCCCGCCGACAAGGCGAGGAAGAGGCCGAGGCGGTGGATGCCGAGCGTGCCGATCGAGTAGCCGATCGTGTCGCGGAAGAAGGTGTTCTCGTGCTCGACCGTCTTGACGGGCTCGCCGGGTGCCGGGTTGGTCGACGACAGGATGAGCGCGCCGTGCAGCGAGAGCGCGAACGTGGTGGCGAAGAAGAAGCTCACCGCGAGCATGTGCGCCGGGTTGTAGTGGAAATGCAGGTACTGGTAGCCGACGTTCGACACCCAGTCGAGGTGGCTCATGATTCCGTACGGGAAGCCGTGGCCCCAGGCGCCCATCAGCACGGGCCGGATCACGACGAGCGACACGTAGGCGAAGATCGCGACGCCGAACGCGAACGGCACGTGGTACCCGATGCCGAGCTTGCGGCAGATCTCGACCTCGCGCAGCATCCACGAGACGAAGGCGCCGATCGCGCAGATCGTGATCAGCTGCCAGAGCCCGCCCTGCAGCAGCGGCGCCATGCCGAGGCCGTACGAGAGGTCGGGCGGCGCGATCGAGATCTGCCAGAGGTTCCAGGTCGGCCCTTGCGAGGCGCCCCAGACGATGAGCAGCGTGCCCATGGCGGCGAAGAACGCCGTCGTCACGCCGAAGAATCCGACGAAGAAGGGGCCGACCCAGAAGTCGAACAGGTCGCCGCCGAGCAGCGTTCCGCCGCGCACACGGTATTTCCTCTCGAAGCTCAGCATCGCCATGATCGTTCTCCGTGTCGGGGATCGCGAGTCGTCGTCGCGAGGATTCGGCGAGGCGGGCCGCCGGAGGCACGCCTCCTGCCGACGACCGCGCTCGCTCTTCTTCTTATCGGATCGGTGCCTACTTGGTCGGCGACGACATCGCCGCCGGGGTCGGCGAGTTCGCACCTGCCGCGACGCGCGCCTTGTGCGGGCCGTCGAGCCAGTTGAAACGATCGGTGCTGAGCAGGATGAAATGGATCAGCAGCGCGAGCGCGAACAGGAACGTGAACAGCGCGACCAGCGTGCGACGCGGGTCGAACAGCATCCAAAGTCTCCACATGGACAGTTCTCCTAGGTGAGGTACGACATGAAGGTGTAGACCGAAGCGCGGACGCCGCTGACGAGCGATTTCTCGCCCTCGGCGCCCGGCAACCAGAGACGCCAGTTCAGCGTCATCAACTGGGCGACCAGGGCGATCGCCAGGAACGCGACGAAGCTGATCAGGAAGATGCTGCCGAAGGCGATGCTCTCGCCCTTGGCCGCACCTTGCAGGGAAGCGCTCGTGATGTCGGTCATTGCAGTCTCCTGCGCGGGTGCGCTACAGCCAGGGACGCCAGTTCCAGACCAGGACGTGGGCAACGATGGCGATCACGGTGAACACGATGAAGCTCGTGATGAAGATGCCGTGAAACTCCTTCGCTTCCTGTTCCGTGAGCCCGGACAGCGAGCCCCTTCTCTCTTCAAGCATAGGAATGACTCCTTACAGATGGCCTCGCGGCCGGGATTGCGCGTCTCCCGCGCGACTGGACCGGCCGGCGCGGACGGGCCGCGTCGGCAAGCTGGAGGCTCGCGCGGGCGCGAGCGATTCGAAGATGCGACGCCGTCATGCCGGCTCGCCCTGGCGCAGCGCGTCGCGCGAGCGGGCGACCCGCGACGCCGTGACGCGCTCCTCGCCGGCACGCCGCGCATCGCGCTCGGCGCGGTCGCGCAGCCGCTTGGCCGCCGAGATCTGGACCAGCACCGGCTCGGTCTGCACGAACTCGGAGAGGAGCACCTGGGCGTCGTCGTCCCACGCGCGCGAGGGCCCGTCGGCGAGCCGGGCCGGGGTCGGATCGACCTTGTCCATCTCGGTGCCGAGCGGCAGGATGTTGAACAGCGCGTCGAAGAGCGCGTTGCAGAACTCCTGGATCACGTAGGTCGCGCCGGCGTAGCCCATGAACGGCGTGCCGGTGTGGCGGCGGATGATCGCGCCCGGAAACGACGCGGGGATGAAGCTCGGCTTCATCATCGACGTGCCCGCCGTCTCGGCGAGGTACATGCGCTCGTTGTAGCTGCCGAACATCACCAGCGGCGGCTTCTCGCGGCAGAGGCGCCGGATCTCCTCGCTGTCGGTCTTCTGGCCCGCCAGGCGCGGCACGGCGAAGCTGCACGGCAGCCCCATCTCTTCCTCGAGGAAGTGGCGCAGGCCGCGGGTGTAGGTCTCGTTGGCGCAGACCGCGAAGCTGGCGGTGCCGAAGAAGTCCTGCGTCACCGATCGCCACAGGTCCCAGATCGGCTTGATCGTGGTGTGCTTCTCGCGCTCGATGAACGGCTCGGGGTCGAGGTTCAGCAGCTCGCCGAGCGAGCGCAGGAACTTGGTCGTGCTGTGCAGGCCGATCGGCGCCTGCAGGTACGGCCGCTCGAGCGCCTCGCACAGCATGCGGCCGAACTCGCGGTACATGCAGACGTTGACGTCGGCCTCGACCAGGCGCGAGACGTCGGCCAGGTGAGAGCCGAGCGGGAACACCATGTTGACCTCGGCGCCGATGCCCTGCACCAGGCGACGGATCTCGGCGAGATCGCTCGGCATGTTGAACGTGCCGTAGCTCGGGCCGATGATGTTGACGCGCGGCTTCTCGCCGGCGGGCCGGTCCGCGAAGGGCTTCCTCTGCGGCACCTTGCGCAGGCCGTACTCGGACCAGAGCCAGAACATCGCCCGGTTGGCGCACTGCCACTGGTCCTCGTCGATCGTGCGCGGCAGGAAGCGCTGGATGTTGGTGCCCTGCGGCGTGACGCCGCCGCCGATCATCTCGGCGATCGAGCCGGTGACGACGACCGACGGCAGGTCCGGGTCGAGCACCGCATGCGCGCGCTTCATCGCGCCTTCGGTCCCCTCGCGGCCGAGCTGCTCCTCCGCCAGGCCGGTGACGACGATGGGCAGCTCGTGCGGCGGCAGCGCGTCGGTGTAGTGCAGCACCGAGGTGACCGGCAGGTTCTCGCAGCCGACGGGCCCGTCGATCACGACCTGCAGGCCCTTGATCGCGGTGAAGACGTAGACCGCTCCCCAGTAGCCGCCGGCGCGATCGTGGTCGATGACGAACATGGCTTCGGCGGCCCTAGATCATCTGTTCCGCTTTGCGCTTCTTCGCCAGCTTTTCCATCTGGCGGCGCGTGTCGGCCTTGAACTCGGGGCGGTCCTGGGGCGTGGTCTCCCAGACGCCGGCGGCGTGGCCCTTGCCGGTGCCGCCGAAGAACTCGCTCATCGTGTCGAAGCGGCCCTTGTTCGCGATCGCCGCGTTGATCACCTGCGCGAGCGAGCCGGCGCCCATCGGGCCCATCAGCGGCCGCGCCGAGATCAGGTTGGTGAAGTACAGCGACGGGATCGACGCCTGCTTGGCCGCCTGGACGATCGGCGTCGTGCCGATCGCGAGATCGGGCTGCCACTCGCGCATCGCCGCCAGGTCCTGCTCGAGCGAGGCGCGGTACTGCACGTGCACGCCCTTGGCTTCGAGCCACTCGCGGTCGGCGTCGCTCCACGGCGTCTTCGGGCAGGCGGTGCCGACGTAGCGCAGGTCGGCGCCGCTCTCGACCAGGAGCCGGCCCACGATCAGCTCGGAGCCCTCGTAGCCGGACAGGGTGATGCGGCCGGTGATCGGCGTCTTCGCGAGTGCGCCGCGGATCGCCGGCAGGAAGCGGTTCTTGGCGGCATCGATGCGCGCCTGCTCGACGTTCATCGCGGCGCCGATCGATTGCAGCCAGGCCTCGCTGCCGTCGGCACCGACCGGCGCCGAGCCGACGATCGGCCGGCCCGCGGCCTGGAACTCGCGAATGCTGGCGGTGTAGAACGGATGGATCGCGGCGACCGCAGCACCGTCGAGCGCGGCATAGAGCTCGCGCCACTCGCGCGTCGGCACCACCGGGCCGGCGGCCAGGCCCATCGGCTCGAGCATGTTGCCGATGCCGACCGGATCGGCCGGGAACATCTCGCCGAGCAGCGTGACGGTCGGCCTGTCGGCACGACCGTTCTTCGGCGCCTGCACCGGGCCCGCCTCGACCTCGCCGCGCGCATACCTCAGCATCGCGCCCGCGAGCACGTCCTTGGCCTCGGCATGCGTCGGCACGCCGAAGCCGGGCACGTCGATGCCGATCACGCGGACGCCGTTGATCTCCTTGGGCAGCAGCTTGAGCGGCACGCCGCTCGCCGTCGGCACGCAGAGGTTGATGACGACGATCGCGTCGTAGAGCGCCGGATCGGCCTCCTTGTGGACAGCGTCGCGGATGTCCTCGAACAGCTTGCCCGTGACCAGCGTCTCGGAGTTGAACGGCACGTAGCCGACGCTGCGCCGTGCGCCGTAGAAATGCGAGGTGAAGGTCAGGCCGTAGACGCAGCAGGCCGAGCCCGAGAGGATCGTCGCCGTGCGGCGCATGCGCAGGCCGACGCGGAGCGAGCCGAAGGCCGGGCACATGCTCTGCGGCTGGTCGTGCGGGCCGGCTTTCGCATCGAGCGGATAGTCCTTCGCGTACTGGTCGAGCACGTCGCTCTTGCCGGCGGCGTGCGCCGCGGCGCGCATCGCGTCCTTGCCCGAGTGGCAGCCGAGCCCGTCGCCCTGCAGCGCGCCGGGAACGGCGACGTCCTTCGCGACGGCGATCGGGATCGTGGTGCCGGTCATGTGCGGGTCGATCGGCTCAGACCGTGTCGTAGACGACTTCGAGAGTCGGCTTGACGATCTCGTTCTTGCCGACCATGTCGAAGATCGTCGCCGGTTCGAGAACGTAGTTGCGACCGGTCGAGTCGGCCGAGAAGAGGCCGAGCAGGTCGTCTTGCGTCAGCGGCTTCGGTCGCACCGGCGGCGCCTCGGCGACGTTGGTCGCGAGCGTCTCGAACAGCGACGCCCACTCGGTGCCGGGGCGGCCGATGATCTCGTAGCTCGCGCTCTTCCTGCGGATGTCGTCGTTGGCCGGGATCGCCGAGAGCACGGGGATTCCGGCGCGCTCGGCAAACGCCGCCGCCTCGCCGCTGCCGTCGTCCTTGTTGATGACCATGCCGGCGACGCCGACGTTGCCGCCGAGCTTGCGAAAGTACTCGACCGCGGAGCACACGTTGTTGGCGACGTAGAGCGACTGCAGGTCGTTCGAGCCGACGACGATCACCTTCTGGCACATGTCGCGCGCGATCGGCAGGCCGAAGCCGCCGCAGACGACGTCGCCCAGGAAGTCGAGCAGGACGTAGTCGAAGCCCCAGTCGTGGAAGCCCAGCTTCTCGAGCGTCTCGAAGCCGTGGATGATCCCGCGCCCGCCGCAGCCGCGGCCAACTTCGGGGCCGCCCAGCTCCATCGCGAAGACGCCGTCGCGCTTGAAGCAGACGTCGCCGATCGCGACTGCCTCGCCGGCGAGCTTCTTCTTCGACGAGGTCTCGATGATCGTCGGGCAGGCCTTGCCGCCGAACAGCAGCGAGGTGGTGTCGCTCTTCGGGTCGCAGCCGATGAGCAGCACCTTCTTGCCGAGCTGCGCCATCATGTAGCTCAGGTTGGCGAGGGTGAAGCTCTTGCCGATGCCGCCCTTGCCATAGATCGCGATGATCTGCGTCGTCTTCGCGGCCGGCGACGTGGTGGGCACCGGATCGGGCTCGATCGCCGCCTCCGCGCGCAACCGCTCCATGAACTTCACCGGCGCGGTCGCTGCAGTCATGAGCACTGTCTCCAGTCGAGAACCATCTTCAGGCAGGTCGGATCGTCGAACGCGACCGGATACGCCGACGCGGCGTGCTCTGCGCGCTCGCGGTGCGTGACGAGGCCGGTGAGCGAGACGCGTCCGGATTCGACGAGCTCCTTGACGGCGAGCAGGTCGGGCTTCTGCCATTCGGCGGCGGCGCGCACGCGCGCCTCGCGCATGAACGCGGGTGCGAACGCGAACGACAGCCGCTCGCTGTAGAAGCCGGCGAGCACCACCTCGCCGCCGGGTGCGAGGCGCGCGATCAGGGTGTCGAGGATCGAGGCGTCGCCGCTCACGTCGTAGATCGCCCGGTAGTCGCGGCGCGCATCGTCGTCGGGATGGACGACCGGATAGCCGAGCGCGCCGCCGCTGCGCGCCGCGTTCAGCTCCCACACGGTGGGTGCTGCGAACCCGGCGGCGACGGTCATGCGTGCCAGCAGCCGACCCAGCACGCCGTGACCGACGATGAGCTCGGGCGGCGTGATCGAGCCGCCGAGTCGCTCTTCACCTGCGACGGCGTGGTAGGCCGTCGCGGCCAGGGCGAGCAGCACGCCCTCTTCGCCGAGGCTCGCGTCGATCGGGACGACGCGCGCCGAATCGACGACGAGGCGCGACGCGGAGCCCCCGAACAGACCGCGCACCTCGCCGAAGCAGCGAGCGCCCGGAACGAACACGTGGTCGCCGACGCGCGAAGTGGCACGCGGCCCCGCTGCGCTGACGCGGCCGACCGATTCGTAGCCGGGCACGAGCGGATAGCCCATCCCGGGGAAGCTCGGCATGCGACCGGTCCACAGCAGCTTCTCGGTGCCGGTGCTGATTCCGCTGTGCTCGATCTCGACCACCAGGTCTGCGTCGCCCGGCGGCGTCAGCGCGAGACGCTGCAGTGCCAGATGCTCGGGGCGCTCGAGGACGACGGCGTGGGTGTTCATGCGAGGCACGCGCGGCGGGTGCCGGATCTGCAGGAGCGCGAGAGGAGAGGCCGCATCACGATGTCATCTTAGGCTTACTGATTGCAGTGTCAACATTGGTTTACGTCTTTGCGTTCAGGGTTTTCGCGGATGGGCGCATCGCCCGCAGGACCTGGCACTGCAGCGGCTGCGCCGTCGTGACGAGATGCACATCGACGAAGCCCGAATCCATGAGCAGCTCGCGAAGCCGCTGCGCAGAGCGCGGCCGGCCGCGCCCCATCGCGAGCAGGTAGAAGCCGAAGTACGCGTGCCCCATTCGCTCGGCCCCGGGCGTCTCGGCCATCGGCTCGGCCACCAGCACCGTGCCGTCGGGCGGCAGCGCGTCGAACACGGCGCCGAGCAAGCGTTTCACGCGATCGTCGTCATGGTCGTGGAGGACGCGCAGCAGCGTCACGATGTCGGCGCCTCGCGGCAGCGCGTCGTCGACGAAGCTGCCGCTCGTCACCTGCACGCGATCGCGCAGGCCGTGGCGGGCGAAGTTGTAAGTCGCGTGCTCGACGACCGCGGGCAGGTCGAAGTGGAGAAAGCGCAGCCGCGGTGCGCGCGCGGCCGCGGCGACGATGAAGCTGCCGTCGCCGCCGCCCACATCCAGCAGGCAGCGATGCGCATCGAGGTCAAGCGCCTCGAACACCGCGTCGGCGACGAGCGGCTGCGAGGCGGCCATCAGCGCCGAGTACGTCGCCACCTGCTCCCGGCTCGCGCTGCGCGGGTCCGTCGCGCCGGCATAGGGCCAGTGGTGCGCGAGCGCCGTCGACCGCGGCTGCCCGTGCAGCAATGCGACCGGATCGGCCAGGTCGGCGTACAGCAGGCTGTGGTGCTCGACCATCGCTGCCACGGCCGCGTTGCCGACCAGCGGCGCGCCGAGGACGCCGAGGCCGAAACGCTCGCCGCGCCGACGCTCGACGAGACGCAAGGCGACGGCGGCGTCGAGGAGTCGCAGCGCGGCCTCGGGCGGGAGGCCGGTGCGTGCGGCCACCGTTCCGAGCGGCAGCGGCTGCTCGGCGAGGAGATCGAACAGGCGCACGCGAACGCAAGCCAGCAGGACCTGCGAATACACGAAGCCGGCAACGAGGTCGAACACCTGCGCTGCCCGGCGGCGCGCGATCCGGCGCACCAGGGGCAGGCGAGCGGCGCGACGCTGGAACGCGGCGCTCGCGAGCCAGCGGTCGCGCCATTGCAGCCAGCGCTCTCGCCACCGGCCGATCGTCGGCCCCGCCTCGCCGTCGGTGACCGATGCGATCGAGGCCACTGTCGGTGCGGTCAGGCGGCCATGCGGTCGAGCCGACGCGCCCACGCCTTGGGAACGAGTCGCTCGGACTCGATGCCTACGAGTGCGCGCAACTGCGCCGCGCCCCGGCAGGCCGGGATCGCCGCCGCCGTGCCCGCGACGAGACGATCGAAGCGACGGATCGCCTCGCGCACGCCGAGCTCGCGCGCGATGCTCGGTCGGCCGAGGGCGACGTCGCGGCCGGTCGGCTTGCCGATCTGCTCGGCATCGGCGGCG
Organism: Caldimonas sp.; assembly: GCA_035456045.1. Classification (GTDB taxonomy): domain Bacteria; phylum Pseudomonadota; class Gammaproteobacteria; order Burkholderiales; family Burkholderiaceae_C; genus Schlegelella_A. The sequence continues at coordinate 1,518 of DATIDZ010000338.1, read as the reverse complement.
GCGTCGCGGATGTCGTCGGCGACCTGATACGCCTCGCCCAGCCAGTCGCCGAACGCGCGCCACGGCGCCGGGTCGCTGCCCGCGGCCTGCGCGCCCGCCATCGTCGCCGCCGCGAACAGGGAACCGGTCTTGGCGCGCTGGTAGTCGCCGAGATCGACCTGGGGCTCGCACTCCCACGCCTGGCCGGCGACGATCCCGAGCGGCATGCCGACGCCGCGCCCGAGGGTCTCGAGGATCGGCGCGAGCCGCTGCGGGGCACGCGCGGCGCCGGCCGCGAGCGACTGGAAGGCACGGACGATCAGCGCGTCGCCGACGAGGATCGCGACGCGCTCGCCATGCAGGCGATGCACAGTGGGCACGCCGCGCCGGGTGGGCGCATCGTCGAACGCAGGCAGGTCGTCGTGGACCAGCGAGGCGCAGTGAAGGAGCTCGATCGCCGCCGCCACGGTGTCGGTCAGCTCCGGGGTGTCGTCGCCACACGCCAGTGCGACGGCGACGCACAGCTGCGGCCGGATGCGCGCGCCGCCGGGGAAGACGGCGTGACGGATGGCGAGGGCGAGGGTGGGCGGGCAGCCCTGGGCTTCGCCGGCTGCGACGGCCGCTTCGAGAGCCGCCTGGATCCGCGTCGTGAGGTGCTGCAAATCCTGTCTCCTCGCTGTCAATTCGATTTGTCTTTGTTCTATGTCAACTAGAATAGACATGTGATCCGGCATCGTCAATCGGTCTCTCCTCGGTGGCGCTGACGCAACGCAGGCGGGTCGTCGTCGTCGGCGCCGGGGTCGGCGGGCTGGCTTGTGCCGTCGACCTCGCGCGCGCCGGCCACGAGGTGCTGGTCCTGGAGAGCGCAGACCGGCCGGGCGGCAAGCTGCGCGAGCTGAACATCGCCGGGCGGCCCCTCGACGCCGGGCCCACGGTGTTCACGATGCGCTGGGTCTTCGACGAGCTGTTCGAGCACGCCGGCACGACGCTCGCCGCGCACCTCTCGATGCAGCCGCTCGACACGCTCGCGCGCCATGCCTGGCGGAACGAAGAGCATCTCGATCTGTTCGCCGATGTCGATCGTTCCGCCGACGCCATCGGACGCTTCGCCGGCCGCGAGGAAGCGAGCCGCTACCGTGCCTTCTGCGCCCGCGCCGGCGCGATCTACCGAACGCTCGAGACGCCGTTCCTGCGCGGCTCGCGCCCGACCCCGTTCTCGCTCGCCGCCCGCGCCGGCTGGCGCGGCCTGCCGGACCTGTGGCGCATCTCGCCGTTCGCGACGATGTGGTCGAGCCTCGGCGAGCACTTCCACGACGAGCGACTGCGCCAACTGTTCGGCCGCTACGCGACCTACTGCGGGTCGTCGCCCTTCGCGGCGCCGGCGACGCTGATGCTGGTCGCCCACGTCGAGCAGCAGGGCGTGTGGCGCATCGACGGCGGCATGCACCGCGTCGCGTTGGCGCTGGCGGGCCTCGTCGGGCAGCTCGGCGGGACGATCGAGTGCGGTCGTCGCGTCGAAGAGATCGTGGTCCGCGACGG
>DATIDZ010000337.1:0-4522 GCA_035456045.1 Caldimonas sp. | reverse complement strand
GGTTGGTCTCCCAGGCCGGCGCCGGCGCGCCGGTGAGCGCGACGAGCTGATCGATCAGCGTCGGCGGCGCAGGCTGATGCGTCGCTGCGAACGCCAGCGCCGCCGGCCCGTACGGCGACGTCGCGAACGACCTCAGCACCTCGGCGTACGCATCGGCGTCGGCGCGCGGCGGCTGCACGCGGCCGTGCCATGCCCCGACTTCGCCGTAGCTCGGCAGGAACCCTTCGCAGCTCGATTCGCCGGCTGCGAAGAGGTCGCAGTTGCTGTTGTAGTCGAGCACCGACGACAGCAGGATGACGCCGTCGAGGCGCATGCCGGCGGCGAGCATCAGGTCGGCGAGCACGGCGGCTCGCGTCGTGCCATACGACTCGCCGAGGAGGAAGATCGGCGACGCGGCGCGGTGGTGGACGGCGACGTAGCGGGCGATGAAGTCGCGCATCAGCGCGGCATCGCCGTCGACGCTCCAGAAGCTCTGGTTGGTGTTCGGCGCCACGGCCTCGGAGTAGCCGGTACCGACAGCGTCGACGAAGACGAGGTCGGCGACGTCGATCAGGCTTTCGGCGTTGTCGACGAGCTCGAACGGCAGCGGCACCGACGTCGCCGGCGCATGGGTGACGACGCGCCGAGGCGCGAACGAGCCGAGGTGCAGCCAGACCGTCGCCGAGCCGGGTCCGCCATTGAAGAAGAAGACGAGCGGCCGTGCCGCGGCCGCGCCGGCGACGGTGTAGGCCACATGGAACATCGACGCCTTCGTTGTGCCGGTGAGCGGATCGCGCGCGTCGAGGTGGCCGGCGCTGCTGCTGTAGGCCACGCTCGTTCCGGCCAGCGCGAGCGTGTGCGCGCGCGTGGCCGCGCTCTCGCTCGACGTCGCGAGCGACGCTGCGGCCGCGCTCGAGTAGGCGGTGCCGTCGTCCAGGTCGCCGGCGACCGCGGGCGAGGGAGGGGCGGCCGGACCGGCGTCGCCGCCGCCACCGCCGCACGCCGCGAGCGCCACGGCGAGCAGCGCCGCGATCGCGCGCCGGACGCCGTGACGCGGCATGTTCGTACCGCTCAGCAGGGAACGTCGTGACGCGGCATGTTCTTACCGCTCAGCGGGGAACGCCGTGAAGCATGCCCGGCGCTCAGCGAGGATTGATCTCGATCAGCTCGATCTCGAAGCGCAGCGTCGCGTTGGGCGGGATCGTGCCGCCGGCGCCGCGTTCGCCGTAGGCGAGCTCGGGCGGGCAGACCAGCTCGGCCTTGCCGCCGACCTTCATCCGCTGCACGCCCTGCGTCCAGCAGGGGATGACGCGGTTGAGCGGAAACGTCGCCGGCTCGTTGCGCTTGTACGAGCTGTCGAACTCGGTGCCGTTCATCAACGTGCCGCGGTAGTGGACCTTCACGGCATCGGTCGCGGCGGGGCTCGCGCCGGTGCCTTCGCGCACCGACTTGTAGGTGAGGGCGGGCGGGGGTGCGGCCGTCGCCTGCGCGAAGGCGCTGGCGCCCCCAGGAGCGATGCTGCAGTGCCTGCGGCGACGAGAAGCGGTGCGAGTCGGGATGGATTCATGGCGCGATTCTGGCGCAAGCCCGATGCGCCGGCCGCGCGACGAGGCGGGCCGGCGCCTTGGACGCGGCGCGCGTCAGCGCGACCAGGTGTCGCGCAGCGTCGCGGTGCGGTTGAAGACCGTCCGGCCAGGTCCGTGGTCGACGAGGTCGGCGACGAAGTAGCCGTGCCGCTCGAACTGGAAGCGATCGCCGGCGCGCGCGGCGCCCAGCGATCGCTCGACGAATCCCGAGACGACCTGCTTGCTCGCCGGATTGAGGCTGGCCTTGAAGTCCTTGCCGCCGGTGTCGGGCTGGGCGTCGACGAAGAGGCGGTCGTAGAGGCGCAGCTCCGCGGCGAGCGCGTCGTCGACCGCGAGCCAGGTGAGCGTGCCCTTGACCTTGACCGCATCGGCGCCCGGCGTGCCGCTCTTGGTGTCGGCGACGATCGTCGCCAGCACGCGGGTCACCTTGCCGTCCGCGTCCTTCTCGCCGCCGGTGCACTCGACGACGTAGGCGTACTTCAGGCGGACGCGATTGCCGGGATAGAGGCGAAAGAAGCCCTTGGCCGGCACCTCGGCGAAGTCGTCGCGCTCGATCCAGAGCTCGGGGCCGAGGCAGAGCTCGCGCGTGCCGAGCTCGGCATGCTGCGGATGGACCGGCGCCTGGCAGCGCTCGCGATGCGCCGCGCTGTCGAAGGTCTCGGCCCAGTTGGTGAGCACGAGGCGCACCGGGTCGAGCACGGCCATCGCCCGCGGCGCCTTGGGATCGAGGTCGTCGCGCAGGGCGATCTCCAGGCTCGCGTAATCGGTCCAGCCGCCGGCCTTGCTGGTGCCGGCGCGCTCGCAGAGCAGCCGGATCGATTCCGGCGTGTAGCCGCGCCGGCGCAGCCCGGCGATCGTCGGCATGCGCGGGTCGTCCCAGCCGTCGACGATCCGCTCGTCGACGAGCTGCCTCAGCTTCCTCTTGCTCGTGACGACGTAGCTGACGTTGAGGCGCGCGAACTCGTACTGGTGCGGTCGCGGCTGCGCGAGCAGGCCGAGCTCGCACAGGCTGTCGAGCAGCCAGTCGTAGAACGGGCGCTGGTCCTCGAACTCGAGCGTGCAGATCGAGTGGGTGATGTTCTCGAGCGCGTCCTCGATCGGATGCGCGTACGTGTACATCGGGTAGATGCACCAGCGGTCGCCCGTGTTGTGGTGCGTCGCCCGCTTGATCCGGTAGAGCGCCGGGTCGCGCAGGTTGATGTTCGGGCTCGCCATGTCGATGCGGGCGCGCAGCGTCGCCGCGCCGTCGGCGAGCTTGCCTTCCTTCATCTCGCGCAGCCGCGCCAGGTTCTCGGCGGGCGTGCGGTCGCGACACGGGCTGTTCCTGCCGGGCGCCGCGAAGTCGCCGCGGCTCGCGCGCATCTCGTCGGGGCTCTGCTCGTCGACGTAGGCCTTGCCGGCCAGCACCAGCGCCTCGGCGGCGCGGTACATGAAGTCGAAGTAGTCGCTCGCGAAATAGAGATGGCTCGTCGTCTCGCCCGGACGGCCCGGCTCAGGCGCGTGCCAGTCGAAGCCCAGCCAGTGCACGGCATCGACGATGGCGTCGACGTACTCCTGCTCTTCCTTCTCGGGATTGGTGTCGTCGAAGCGCAGGTGGCAGATGCCGCCGTACTCCTGAGCGAGCCCGAAGTTGAGCGTGATGCTCTTGGCGTGGCCGATGTGCAGGTAGCCGTTCGGCTCGGGCGGAAAGCGGGTGCGCACGCGCGCCGGATCGAGCGGCGCGCCGGCGTGGTGCGACGCATCGCCCGGCGTGCCCGCGAACCGCCGGCCGGCATACGTGCCGTCGGCGAGGTCGCGCTCGATGATCTGGCGGAGGAAGTTGCTGCCGGTGGCGGCGGCGTCCTTGGAGTGGCTCATTCGCGTCGGCAGAAGACGGGCGATTCTAGGGCGCGCGTCTCGCACCGCCGGGTCATGCGCCGACCGCGGCACGTTGCGCGCTGCAGCGAAGCTTTACCTTCGGCAACGCGCGATGCGTCAACGGCGACACCGGGCTCGGGCATTGTCTGGGCATGCTCGCGCGCACTCGCGCGCCCCGGAGACATCACCATGAAGCGTCCTCTTCTCGCCCTCTGCGCTGTCGCGGCCACGCTGTTCGCCGCTTCGGCCGCCGAAGCCGGCGGCGTCAGCTGGTCGGTCGGCGTCAACGTGCCGCCGGTCGCCACCTACGTGTCGGCCGGTCCGGCCTGGTACCCCGCGCCGGTGCGCTATGCGCCACCGGTCGCGTATGCGCCGGCGCCGGTGTACGTGGAACCCTACGTCGGCGTGTACGACGCGCCATACGGCGTCTATGCCGCGCCGGTCTACCACCGGCGTGCGCCGTACTGGGTCGTGCCCGCGCATCGCTGGCACCCTGGCTGGAATCGCCACGACCGCTGGCATCACGAGGGCGGCTATCGGCGCTGATCCGATCGGCCCGTTCGCGCGGTAGGGGCGGCACAGCTCGTCACGCATCGTTGCCGAGGCCACCGCTATATTGACCGCATCGCGCCCTCCGGCGCGGCGGAGACGCGGATGGCGGGGTTCGATCGATCGCGCGCGACGAGGCGCGGGGCCACGGTGCTGGCCGTCGCGTTGCTGGGCGCCTGCGCGTCCTCGCCGCCACCGCGCGCGCCGGCGATCTTCGCGCCGCCGGCGCCGCGTCCGCCCGTGCCGCAGGCGAGCGCGCCCGTACGCGCCAACACCGACGGCGGCGCGCCGCCGGCCGCCGCGATCGCCACGCCGGTGCGGCCGCCGGCGCCGATCACGATCACGCCGTTGCCGACGCCGACGGTGCCGCCTGCAGTCGCGGCGCGCTTTCCGGAGCCGGCGGTGACGTTCCCGACGCCTGCCTTCGAGGCCGGCAGGACGACGTTCACCAGCAACGACGAGCTCGGCGCGATCCTTCGCGGCCTGGCCCGGGGCGCTGCGATCGGCGAGAACAGCAGCGAAGTCAGCGTCATTCCGCTCGGCGCCTCGCA
>DATIDZ010000336.1:0-2862 GCA_035456045.1 Caldimonas sp. | reverse complement strand
TGAGCGACGCCGGCGCCACCTTGCCGCCCCCGCGGGCGGACGGCATCGTCGTCCCCCCCGCGGCCGCAGAACCGGCGCCGGACGCCTCGGGCTGGCGCAGTCGACTGCATCGAATGGTGCGGCGCTTCGCCGATTCGCTGGCGGCGGGCTCGCCTTCGGCGTTCACGGTCGTGCTTCCCGATCGCAGCAGGCTCGTGATCGGCGCCGGCCCTTCCGCGTTCGCCGTCGACTTCCACACCGACGCGGCCCTGATGGCGACCGCCACGCGCGGCCACATCGGCTTGCTGGAATCGTATTTCGCGCAGGAGGTCGACGTCGACGGCGACCTGGCCAGCGCGTTCGCGGCCGCGTTGGCCGCGGGCTTCGACCTGCGGTCGTCACCGCTCAATGCCCTCGAGAACCACCTGCACGAATGGCGCCACTCGAATGCCGACCCCGCGCAGGCGAAGGCGAACGCGCGGGCGCACTACGGCCTCGGCGCGGCGTTCTACCGGCTCTGGCTCGACGACCCGCTGATGATGTACACCTGCGGCTACTGGCCCGAGGGCACGCGTTCGCTCGAGGAAGCGCGGCGCCGCAAGATCGACCATGTCTGCCGCAAGCTGCGACTGGGCGCCGGCGACCGCTTCGTCGACATCGGCTGCGGCTTCGGCGGCTTCATGTTCCGCGCGCATGAGATCACGGGCGCGAGCGGCGTCGGCATCAACACCACGACCGAGCAAGTCGAGTGGCTGCGCGACGAGATCGCGAGTCGGGGCCTCGACCGATCGCTCTCGGTCCGCGAGGCGGACTTCCGCGACGCCGACGCGACCTACGACAAGGTCGTCTCGATCGGCGTCCTGGAGCATGCCGGTCGCGACCAGCTTGCGGAGGTCATCCGCGCCCACGCCGCGTTCCTGAAGCCGGGCGGTCTCGGCGTGCTCCACTTCATCGGCCACGTCGGCCGCTACGACACCGAGCTTTTCATCCGCAAGCACGTCTTCCCGGGCGGCTGGATCCCGAGCCTGGCGGACGCGCTGGTCGAGATGGAGGGCGCGGGCCTGGAGGTGATCGACGTCGAGAACCTGCGCCGCCACTATGCGCCGACCCTCGATGCCTGGGCCGAGCGCTTCGATCGGCGCTGGCCGGAGATCCACGCGCTCGACCCCGTGCGCTTCGACGAGCGCTTTCGCCGCGTCTGGCGCAGCTACCTGATCGGCTGCGCCGAGATGTTCAGATCGCCGGCCGGCTACACGCACCTGTTCCAGATCGTCTTCAGCAAGGGCAACGTGAGCGCGGCCGGCTATCCGATGAGCCGGCGCCACCTCTATGAGGCTTGAGGCCGGCGCCGCGCACGCGGCGCGCTGCGCCGTTGCGACCGCCGCGCTTCGAAGCGATCACGGCCTGCCGATCGGCCTGATCAAGACGACCTCCAACCTGTTTCGCGACCGTCGCGAGGCGCCCAAGGAGCGGCTCGACCTGCGCGCCTTCTGTCATGTCCTGGCGATCGAACCGAGCGCGGGCTGGGTCGACGTCGAGGGCGGCACCACGTACGAGGACCTCGTCGCGGCGACGCTTCCGCTCGGCTGCATGCCCGCCGTCGTTCCCCAGCTGAAGACGATCACCGTCGGCGGCGCGGTGGCGGGCGTCGGCATCGAGGCGACGTCGTTCCGCGAAGGCCTCGTCCATCACACCGTGCTCGAGCTCGAGGTGCTCCTGCCGAGCGGCGAGATCGCGCTGTGCACGCCGACGAACGAGCGGCGCGATCTCTTCGAAGGCTTCGCCAACTCGTACGGCACCCTCGGCTACGCGCTGCGGGTTCGTCTCCGGACCCGACCGGTGCGGCCTTTCGTCCGCGTGAGGCGCGAGCGCGCGGCCGGGGCCGGCGAGTTCTTCGACCGGCTCGCATCGGCGTGTGCCGATCCCGGCACCGACTTCGTCGACGGCGTCGTCTTCGGGGCGACCTCGATGGTGATGACGCGCGCGGCGTTCGTCGACACGGCGCCGTGGACGAGCGACTACCGCGATCGATCGATCTACTACCGGTCGGTTGCCGAGCGCGACGAGGACTTCCTGCGCACCGATGACTACCTCTGGCGCTGGGACACCGACTGGTTCTGGTGCTCGAGGAATTTCGGCGCCGAGGTGCCCTGGTTGCGCCGTCTCTACGGGCGTGCCCGCCTCAACTCGCGCACCTGGACTCGGCTCATGCGCTGGAACGCGCGCTGGGGCGTGACCCGACGCTGGGCGCGGTGGCGCGGCGTCCACGTCGAATCGGTGATCCAGGACGTCGACATCCCGATCGAGCGGGCGGCCGAGTTCCTCGCTTTCCTGCATCGCGAGATCGCCATCGTGCCGGTCTGGATCTGTCCGCTGCGCGCGCCGGCGGCGGCGAAAGCGCCGCTCTATCCGCTCGCCGCGGGCACGCTCTACGTCAACTTCGGGTTCTGGGACGTGCTCGAGCGTCGCGCCGCCGAGCCGCCGGGGCACCGCAACCGCCTGATCGAGGCCGAGGTGGCGCGCCTCGGCGGCATCAAGTCGCTGTATTCCGACAGCTATTTCCCGCGCGCGGAGTTCGACGCGACGTACGGTGGCAGGACGTACGCGACGCTGAAGGCGCGCTACGACCCGCGAGACCGGCTGCCGGGGCTGTACGACAAGTGCGTGCTCGGGCGCTGACCCGCCACGGAGCGGTCAGCGCGCGGTGGCGATCACGCGCTTGAGCTTGCCCGAGCGGCCGAGGAGGGGCCGCCGGCCGCTGTGGCAGGCGATGTGAACCGAGCCGGCGCCCTGCTCGTCGAGGAACGCGCCGAGGGCCGAGCGTCCGCGCCGCAGGGAGGCGGCGGCGCCGGCGCCGCGAGACGACGTGCTCAGCGACAGGTC
>DATIDZ010000335.1:0-5333 GCA_035456045.1 Caldimonas sp. | reverse complement strand
ATTGTGCTCGCGCGGCGCCTTTCACCGCGTTCGCAATCCCACGACGGCGGCACCGACGATGAGGAGCGCCGCGGCGGCGATCCACGGCGTCAAGGGCCGCGCCGTCGTCGCCGCCAGCAGCAGCGTCGAGGCGAGCGGCGTCAGGTAGCTGAGCAGTCCGACCCGGCGCGCGTCGCTGCGCTTGAGCGCCGCGTCCCAGAGAAAGAACGCGGCGCCGAGCGGGCCGAGACCGACGACGCCGATCAGCAGCAGGTCGCGGGTCGACAGCGCGACCGCCGGCTCGAGCAGGGCGTGACAGGCGAGCGCGAGCAGCCCCGAGACGAGCCCGAACAGGCCGATCGCCGCGGTCGGGAAGTGCGCGACGCGCTGCGTCAGCAGGGAGTAGCCGGCCCAGATGAAGGCGGCGCCGGCGGCGGCCAGGTAGCCCCACGCCAGTCCGCCGCTGAGCTCGCGCCCGCCGACGATCGCCAGCGCCGCGCCGGCGAAGCCCGCGACCGCCGCGACGACGTGCACCGGCCGCAGCGCGATGCCGCGCAGGAACACCGGCGCGAGCACGACGATGAGAAGCGGCCATAGGTAGTTGACCAGGTTCGCCTCGAGCGGTGGCGCGGTGCGCAGCGCGACGAAGAGAAGGAAGTGGTACCCGAACAGGCCGCAGACGCCGAGCAGGAGCGTCGAGGCCGGAACGCGCCATTGGCGCGCCAGCGGCCACGATGGGGCGCTGCCGACGACGAGCGCGAGACCGGTGAGGAGGAACGGCGGCACGTGGGCAAGCGCGACGCCGAGCGAGGCGAGCGTGGCCCAGAGCGCGATCGCGCCGAGCGCGCAGAGCGTGCCGATCATCGCCGGCTCGTCGGGCCGGAAAGCGGCCGCATGCCGCGCCCCACGCCTTGGCGAGCGAGTCGACGCCGGCCCCGCAGCGACGAGGTCAGCGCCGACCCGCGTTCCATGCGATCCAGATCACAAACGCGATCGCGAGGATCACGAGCACCGGCTTCCAGCGCCCGACCGCTTCGTCCCAGTCGGTCTCGTCGACGGTGCGGCCGCGTTGCGCGTCGGCCTCGACCTGCATCGACGCGGCCCACTCGCGCCGGCGCGGCAGGTCCTGGTCGAGCGCGTCGAGACGACGCTTCACGACCTCGGGGGACGGCCGCTCCGCCGCCGCGCGCAGCGCCGGCGCGAGCGCCTGCACCTGGGCGTGCGCCTCGGCCAGGCTCGTGATCGCCAGCGTCGCGCCGCACTGCGAGCAGCTGATCGTCTCGCCTTCGGGGAGCGCCGCACCGCAGGCGGCGCACTGCAGGGCGCCCTGGCGCGCCGCCGCGCCGTAGACGGGCGGCGGCTCGATGGTGTCGTGCGGGTCGAGCGCGTGCGCGAGTCGAGCGACATCGAGCAGGCTCGGGATCGAGCGGCACCAGCGGCAGCGCTCGTCGCCCTTGGCGATCTCGCCGCCGCAGTTGATGCAGTCGATCCGGCCGCGGTCGCGCAGCAGCCTGGCGCGATCGATCAGCGACATCGGCCTGAGCAGCCCCTTCTCCTCGAGAAACTGCGCGAACGACTGGTAGGCGCCGTGACGCCGCACGCACTGCAGCTGCGACGACCGGCCCCAGCGCGACTGGTTGTGCGCGATCTTCAGCCTGCCGTCGCAGCGCGGGCAGCGCGGGTCGGCGCGCAGCATCTCGTGCGGCAGGGCACGCGCCTCCGCCATCCGGCCGATCAGCTCGAGCAGCGCCGGGCCGCTCAGCTGCGCCGTCTCCGAGCCGTCGAACCAGACCAGGTCGCAGCTGCGGCAGAGGTCGAGCTCGACGCCGTGCCCGTAGTGGCCCGCCAGCGTCAGCCGCTGCATCGCTTGGCGACAGTTGCCGCAGACGAGCGGCGGTTCGGCCGTGGCGGCGGCCGTGCTCACGCGAGGCTAGCCGGCAACGCCCGCGGCGTGCGCCTGCTGGTCGGCGTGGTAGCTCGAGCGCACGAGCGCGCCCACGGCAGCGTGGGAAAAGCCCATCGCCGCAGCCTCGCGCTCGAACATCCTGAACGTGTCGGGATGGACGTAGCGGCGCACCGGCAGATGGTGGCCGCTCGGCGCGAGGTACTGGCCGATCGTCAGCATGTCGATGTCGTGCGCGCGCATGTCGCGCATCACCTGCAGGATCTCGTCGTCGGTCTCGCCGAGGCCGACCATCACGCCGCTCTTGGTCGGCACTTTCGGCGCGAACTCCTTGAAGCGCTTGAGCAGGTTGAGCGAGAACGCATAGTCCGAGCCCGGCCGCGCTTCCTTGTAGAGGCGCGGCGCGGTCTCGAGGTTGTGGTTCATCACGTCGGGCGGCGCCACCTTCAGGATCTCGAGCGCGCGGTCCATGCGGCCGCGGAAGTCGGGCGTCAGGATCTCGATGCGCGTCTCAGGCGAGAGCTCGCGGACCTTCTCGATGCAGGCGACGAAGTGGCCGGCGCCGCCGTCGCGCAGGTCGTCGCGGTCGACGCTCGTGATGACCACGTACTTGAGCTTGAGCGCGGCGATCGTCCGGGCGAGGTTGAGCGGCTCGTCGGCATCGAGCGGGTCGGGGCGGCCGTGGCCGACGTCGCAGAACGGGCAGCGCCGCGTGCACTTGTTGCCCATGATCATGAACGTCGCCGTGCCCTTGCCGAAGCACTCGCCGATGTTGGGGCAGGACGCTTCCTCGCACACCGTGTGCAGCCTGTGCTCGCGCAGGATCTGCTTGATCTCGTAGAAGCGCGACGTCGGCGAGCCGGCCTTGACGCGGATCCAGTCGGGCTTCCTGAGCACCTCGCCGGCGGGCACGATGCGGATCGGGATGCGCGAGGTCTTCGCCTCGGCCTTCTGCTTGATCGTCGCGTCGTAGCCGGGCGCAGGGGTCATCACGGGCTCAGGTGGTTGGCGAGCTTGGCGCCGAGGGTGGTCGCCACCTCGTCCCAGGTGACGCGAACGCCGATTGTAGAAAGATCGATCGTCCTGAGGCCGGCATGACCGCACGGGTCGATGCGCTCGAAGGGGCGCAGGTCCATGGCGACGTTGAGCGCGACCCCGTGGTAGGCGCAGTGCCGGCTCACCTTGACGCCGATCGCGGCGATCTTGGCGAGCCCGGCGAAAGGGTCGGAGCCGTCGCTCGCCGGCGCGCGCACGGCGTGGTCGAACGGCGCGTCGACGCGGACGTAGACGCCCGGCTCGCCGCGCACGCGATGGCCGGTGACGCCGTAGGTCTCGAGCGTCTTCAGCAGCGACTGCTCGAGCCGGAACACGTATTCCTTGACGTAGATGCCGAGCCGGCGCAGGTCGACGAGGGGGTAGGCCACGACCTGGCCGGGGCCGTGGTACGTCACCTGCCCGCCGCGGTCGGTTCGAACCACCGGCACCTCGCCGACGTCATGGACGTGCGCCGCTCGCCCGGCGATCCCTTGCGTGAAGACCGGGGAGTGCTCGCAGAGCCAGACCTCGTCGGACGTCCGCTCGTCGCGCGCCGCCGTGAACGCGCGCATCGCGTCGAGGGTGAGGTCGTAGGCGACGGGCCCGAGGGTCTTGACGATCACCGCGCCCGTGCCTTCGACGTTCCGCTCAGAGCACGACCTTGACCATCGGATGCGTCGACAGCGTCCGATACAGCTCGTCGAGCTGCTCGCGGCTGGTCGCGTTGACGGTGATCGTCACGCCCAGGTACCTGGCGCCGCTGCTCGGCCTGAGCTCGATCGTGGCCGCATCGAACGCGGGATCGAAGCGGCGCGCGATCTCGGTCACGTCGCCGACGAAGCCGTCGACGTTTGTACCCATCACCTTGATCGGGAACCGCGAGGGGTACTCGATGAGCGATTGGTCGGCCGGAATGTCTTGCATGAGCGTGGTGTCCATCACCGCCACTTGGGGACGGCGGGCAGGGTTTCAAACCGGCCCGGAACGGTCAGATCGACTGGACCCGCTTCGCGCGCTGGTAGGCCTCGTAGAGGCGGGCGTACACCGGCCCGGGCTTGCCGCGCAGCGCGCCGTGGCCGACGCCTTCGCCGTCGAGCGTCGTCACCGGCAGGATCTCCTTGGTCGCCGAGCTGAGCAGGATCTCGTCGGCGGCGTTGACCTCGCCTTCGGGGATCGGCCGCAGGTTGTAGGCGATGCCGCACTCCTCGCACAGTTCGCGGATCAGCTCGTAGCGGATGCCCTCGAGCACGTGCTCGCTCTTCGGGGCCCCCAGCACCGCGCCCTCGTGGACGATCCAGACGTTCGACGACGACGCCTCGGTGAGGAAGCCGGCGCGGAACATGATCGTCTCGACCGCGTCGCGGTCGTACGAGATCTGCCGCGCCATCACGTTGCCGAGCAGCGAGGTGCTCTTGATGTCGCCGCGCTCCCAGCGGAAGTCGCGCGCGCTGACGCAGGCGACGCCCTGGTGCCTCTGCTCGCCGCTCGCCGGCTTCATCGGGCTCGTCATCATGAACACGGTGGGCGCGATGCCGAGCGGCATCACGTGGTCGCGCATCGCGACGCCGCGCGTCACCTGGATGTAGACGAGCTGGTCGGCGGCGCCGCCGTGCTCGAACAGCGCGGCGATCAGCTTGCGGCAGCGCTCGAGCCACTGCTCGCGCGTGTGCGGGTTGTCGATCCTGATCTTGGCGAGGCTGCGGCCGAGGCGCGCCAGGTGCTCCTCGAAGCGGAAGAGCTTCCGCTCGTAGACGGGCACGACCTCGTAGATCCCGTCGCCGAAGATGAAGCCGCGGTCGAGCACCGAGACCTTCGCCTCCGAGAGCGGCAGGTACTCGCCGTTGAGGTAGCAGAGCGTGTGCGGGATGTTCATGGACGTCGTTCGCCGATTGTCACTTGATCCGGAGTCTGTCACTTGATCCAGAGCCGGATCGCGTCCCAGGCCCGGCCGAAGATGCCGGCCTGCTCCACCGCCTCCAGCGCCACCAGCGGCATCTCGCGCAGCACCTGGTCGCCCGAGCGGATCTTCAGGGTGCCGACCTGCTGGCCCTTGGTGAAGGGGGCCACCAGGGGGTCGGGGCGGACCACCTCGGTCTTGATCTTGCCGGCGCTGCCGGCCGGCACGGCCAGCACGATCGGCTGGGGCTGGCCCAGCTTGACCGTCTTTTCGGTGCCCTTCCAGACCGGCGGCTGCAGCACGGCCTGGCCGCCATCGAACAGCTTGAGCCCTTCGAACGCCGTGTAACCCCAGTTCAGCAGCTTCTGGGCTTCGTTGGCGCGGCTCGCCTCGCTGTTGGCGCCCAGCACGATCGCCACCAGCCGGCGCCCGGCCAGGTTCGGGAAATCGCGCTTGGCCGTGGCGATGAGGCAGTAGCCGGCCGCATCGGTGTGTCCGGTCTTCAGGCCGTCCACTGTC
>DATIDZ010000334.1:0-6440 GCA_035456045.1 Caldimonas sp. | reverse complement strand
CGAAAGCGCGCCTTCTCCTCGAGCAGCTTCTGCGCGTCGCGCACATGGCCGTCGAGGAACACGCTCATCCCCAGCCGCAGGTTGGCGGTCAGCCGCTCGTGCAGGTGCACGATCTCGGCCATGCCGGCGTCGGAGAAGCGGCGCGACTTGCGGATCTTCTTGTCCTCGATGTCCTGCAGCACGCGCTCGATGATGTCGCCGATCTGCTCCATGTTGATCGTGAACGAGACGATGTCGGTCCAGCGCCGGCTCTCTTCCTTCGACAGCGCCTCGCCCGAGATCTGCGTCAGGTAGAACTTGATCGCCGAGTAGAGCTCGTCGACGACGTCGTCGAGCTTGCGCAGCTCCTCCGATAGGCGCAGGTCGTTGTTGCGGATGACCGGGACGATGCCGCGCAGCATCGTCTCGACGACGTCGGCCTGGTGCAGCGCCTCGCGCGCCGCGCACGAGATCGCGAGCGACGGCATGGTCAGCGCGAGCGGGTCCAGGTGGCGCGGCCGCATGTTGCCGGCGCCGGCCGAGGGCTCGCGCAGCAGGCGGTCGACCGTCCTGCCGACCAGGCCGGTGAAGCCGATGAACAGGATCGCCAGCGCCAGGTTGAAGCCGAGGTGGAACGCGATCACCTGCTGGTGCACGTTGGGCACCAGCTGCTGGAGCAGCACATGGACCTGCGGCAGGAAGGCGATGAAGAGCACCGCGCCGGCGCTCTTGAAGATCAGGTTGCCGAGCGGCAGGCGGCGCACCTGCGGCGAGGCGTTCGCCGTCGCGAGCATCGCCAGCACGCCGCTGCCGATGTTGGCGCCGAGGACGAGGCCGATCGCGACGGTCTGAGGAATCATCGCCTGCGCCGCCAGCGTCGCGATCAGCAGCACGATCGCGAGGCTCGAATACGAGAGCACGGTTAGCACCGCGCCGACGACGATGTCGAGGATCACCTCGTTCGGCAGCGCGACGAGGAGCGCGCGCACGGCGGGCGACTCGGTCAGCGGCCGCGTCGCCGCGACGATCAGCTGCAGCGCCAGCGTGATCAGCCCGAGCCCGATGAGGACGCGGCCCACCGCGCCGAAGCCGCTGTTCTGGCGCGAGATGTAGATGACGACGCCGACGAAGATCAGGAGCGGCGAGAGCCAGGAGAGGTCGAACGAGAAGACGACCGCCATCAGGCTGCTGCCGACGTCGGCACCCAGCATGACGGCGAGCGCGGCGCTCGTCGTCACGAGGTTCTTGCCGACGAACGACGCCACGATCAGGCACGTCGCGGTGCTCGACTGGACGATGCTTGTCACGCCCAGGCCGGCGACGACGGCGCGGAAGCGGTTCGCGAAGCTGGTGGCGAGGATACGGCGCAGGTTCTCGCCGAACACGCGCAGCATGCCGGTCCGGACGATGTGCGTGCCCCAGACCAGGAGCGCGATCGCGGCGAGAAGGTTGAGGAGCGGAAGCATCTAGGCGATCGCCCTCCTCAGGCCCACGGCAGCGAGTACGTCTTCAGGTTGGTGAAGCTCTTCATCGCTTCCTGGACGCCTTCCTTGTAGCCGAGGCCGGAGTCCTTGATGCCGCCGAACGGCGTCAGCTCGAGCCGGTAGCCCGGCACCTCGCGCACGTTGACGCTGCCGACCTCGAGCTCGGCGACGAAGCGGGCGATGTGGTCGAGCCGGTTCGTGCACACCGACGACGACAGGCCGTAGGCGGTGCCGTTCGACATCCGGATCGCCTCGTCGACGTCGGCGAAGGTGAGGATCGGCGAGACCGGGCCGAACGTCTCCTCGCGCACCAGCGTCATCTCGGGACGGACGCGGTCGAGCACGGTCGGCGCGTACAGCGCGCCGTCGCGCTGGTTGCCGACGAGGAGGCGAGCGCCCTGCGCGACCGCCTCGTCGACGCGCGCCTCGAACAGCCGCGCCGCCGCCTCGTCGATGACGGTGCCCATGTCGACGTCGCTCGCGCCCGGGTCGCCATGGCGCCACGCCTTCGTCTTGGCGACGACGCGCTCGGTGAAGTCGGCGGCGACCGCCTGGTGCACGAGCATCCGCTTGATCGCGGTGCAGCGCTGCCCCGAGTTCTTGTACGAGCCCTGCACCGCGAGCGTCGACGCCTCGTCGAGGTCGGCGTCGTCCATGACGATGATCGGGTCGTTGCCGCCGAGCTCGAGGACGATGCGCCGGTAGCCCGCCTTCGCGGCGATCGCCTTGCCGATCGCGACGCCACCGGTGAAGGTGACGAGGTCGACGTCGGCGTTGGTGACGAGCTCGTCGGCGATCTCGCGCGGGTCGCCGGTCACGACCGAGAGCATCTCGGGCGGCAGCCCCGCCTCGTAGAGCAGGTCGGCGAAGAAGAGCGCCGAGAGCGGCACCTTCTCGGAAGGCTTGAGCACCATCCGGTTGTTGGTCGCGACCGAGGGCACGACCTTGTGCGCGACCTGGTTCATCGGGTGATTGAACGGCGTGATCGCGCTGATCGCGCCGAGCAGCGGTCCGCGCTGGGTGTAGACGCGGCGGCGCTTGCCGTGCGGCGTGAGGTCGCAGGAAAAGATCTGGCCGTCGTCCTTCAGGCACTCGTTGGCGCCGAACGAGAGCACGTCGGCGACGCGGCCGGCCTCGTAGGTCGCGTCCTTGAGGCACAGGCCCGACTCGGCGCTGATCAGGGCGGCGATCGCCGGCGTCCGCTCGCGCACCAGGGCGGCGGTCCGGTCGAGGATGCTCGCGCGCTCGTAGCGCGAGAGCGTGGCGCGGTAGCCGCGCGCGATCCGGAACGCCTGCCGCACTTCCTCGACGGTCGCCTTGGGCACGCTGCCGATGCGCTTCCCGGTGAAGGGATTGAAGACGTCGATCGCGCGCTCGCCGCTGCGCCCGGCGCCGACCTTCTCGCCGGCGATCCGCATGGCTTCGTGGCGGTAAGAGATGACGGCTCCCACGCTCCCGCTGGTCGCTCCCCCCCGAGGGGGCGCTCCGCCCCCTTCGGGCGGCCGGGCGGGGGCGGCCTCAGGAGACATGGTTGAGGGCGAGGTCGAAGGCGTCGAAGTTGCGCCAGCGCCGCATCGGGTCGATGTCGCGCAGCTTGCGGTTGACGATCAGCGGCACCCGCTGCTCGGAGACGCCGCCGTGCGAGCGCAGCGGCGCGTCGAGCCCGGACAGATCGTGGCGCGCCGCCGACGTGCCGATCACGGTCGAGCGCTCTGCGACGACGATCAGGTCGCCGATGCGGTCGGCAGGCAGCTCGAAGAACGCCGCCGCCTCGGCGCGCGTGCGAACCGAGTCGATCCCGGGCAGGGCGCGGATGCGCTCGAGCAGGGCCCCGGTGTCGCTGCCGTCGGGAAGGTAGACCGTCGCGAACGAGCCGAGCGCGCCGTGGTGGACGACGTACGGGTCGGTGATCGGCAGGATCACCCGGCAGGATCCGGCGCCGGCCCACTGGTCGAGGATGTCCTGCAGGTAGATGACGTCGGGTTGCGAGTCCATCCGCGTCTTCGCGTTCATTCCGTGATCCGCCGTGAGCACGATCGTGCAGCCCATCGCGTCGAGCTTGCCGAGGTAGCCGTCCATCATGCGATAGAACGCGTCGGCGCCGTCGGTTCCGGGGGCGTGCTTGTGCTGCACGTAGTCGGTCGTCGAGAGATACATCACGTCGGGGCGGCGTTCATGCGACATCAGCTCGACGCCGGCGGCGAACACGAACTCCGAGAGCTCGGCGCTGTAGACCGAGGGCACCGGCATGCCGACCCGCTCGACCACCTCGTCGATGCCGTTCTCGTCCTCGCTCGCCTCGTCGGCCTTCTCGGCCGAGAAGCAGATGCCCTTCATGCGATGGCCGAGCAGCTTCCTCAGCTTGTCCTTCGCGGTGATCACGGCGACGAACTGGCCGGCGTTGGACAGCTCGGCGAGGATCGTGGGCGCGCGCAGCCACTTCGGGTCGTTCATCATCACCTCGGTGCCCGTGGCGACGTCGAACAGGTAGTTGCCGCAGATCCCGTGCACCGACGGCGGCACGCCGGTCACGATCGACAGGTTGTTGGGGTTGGTGAAGCTCGGGATGACGCAGTCGGCGACGAGCATCGTTCCGCTCGCGAGCACCTCCTTCAGCCACGGCACGTGGCCGTGCGCCACCGCCTGGGCGATGTAGTCGGGCTCGCAGCCGTCGATGCAGACGACGACGGTGGGCTCGTGGGCGAGGGCATAGCGGCGGCCGTTGACTTTGATCATCGCGGTCCCCTCGCGCCGTCGAGGCCGGCCGGGCCGGCCGGGGTGGGGCGTTGGTGGTTCTTGATCGTTCGCTCCTTGCTTTCCATGACGTGGTCGTACATCGCGCGGCCCGCCGCGTCGGCGTCGCCCGAGGCGATCGCCTTGACGATCTGGCGGTGCTCGCCGGCCGAGATCGGCATCAGCCAGCCGTCGGCCAGGTTGAGCCGGCGGAACAGGCTCAGCTCCTTGATCAGCTTCCGGTAGATCGCCGTGAGCTTGCCGTTGCCGGCGAGCTCGACGAGGCGATCGTGGAAGCGCAGGTTGAGCAGGTGGTAGCGGGGCGCGTCCTTGGCCTTGACGGCCTGCTCCATCTGGTCGACGAGGGCGCGGACCTCCTTCAGCGCCGCCGCCGTCATCGACACGGCAAGCCGGCGGCCCACGAGCTCGTCCATCGCGGCGCGCAGGTCGAAGATCTCCATCGCTTCCTCGACCGGCAGGTCGCGGACGAAGACGCCGCGGTTCTTCTCGGTGCGGACGAGGCCCGACTCGTCGAGCATGCGGAACGCCTCGCGCAGCGGCCCGCGCGAGACGCCGAGGCGGGCGGCGAGCGCCATCTCGGTCAGCTTCTCGCCCGGGCGCAGCTCGCCCGAGAGGATCATCCGTTCGAGCTCGGCCTGGACGACGCTCGAGAGCGAGCTCGTCTGCAGCAAGGCGATGGTCGGATGCGGCACGGGGGCCGCCGTGGCGGCGGGCATCGGTCGAGTAGAAACCATGAAGCGCCCGATTGTCAACAATCTCCAAAAAACAGTTGACTTCGGTTTCCGCGTCCCTAGACTCGCCCGGCTGGCTTCATCGGCATCGTCGAAGCAGCATCCCTCGGCAAGGGGGGCGCGGGGCGTCCGCACGGACGCCTGTCGAACGAACACATTGGGAGATCCGCATGGTTTCGCGTTCATTCCAGGCGCTGCTCGGCGCGACCCTGGTCGCCTTCGCGGGCACCGCTTTCGCGCAGAGGGAGACGCTCACCGTCTACACGGCGCTCGAGGTCGATCAGATCAAGGCCTACGAGGCCGGCTTCAAGGCGACCAATCCGAACATCGACCTGAAGTGGGTGCAGGACTCGACGGGCGTCATCACCGCCAAGCTGCTGGCGGAGAAGGCGAACCCGAAGGCCGACGTCGTCATGGGTGTCGCCGCGTCGAGCCTGGCGCTGCTCGATGCGCAAGGAATGCTCGAGCCCTACGCGCCGATCAACCTCGACGCGATCATGGCCCAGTACCGCGACAAGAAGAGCCCGCCCGCCTGGTGGGGCATGGACGTCTGGGGCGCGACGGTCTGCTTCAACACCGTCGAGGCGCAGAAGAAGGGAATCCCGAAGCCCGAGACCTGGAAGGACCTGACCAAGCCGGTCTACAAGGGTCAGGTCGTGATGCCCAACCCGGCGTCGTCGGGCACCGGCTTCTTCGACGTCAATGCCTGGCTGACGCTCTGGGGCGACGACAACGGCAAGGGCGGCGGCTGGAAGTACATGGACGCGCTGCACGAGAACATCGCCCAGTACACCCACTCCGGCTCCAAGCCCTGCACGATGGCAGCGACCGGCGAGTACGTCGTCGGCATCTCGTTCGAGTACCGCGCCAACACCAACAAGGCCAAGGGCGCGCCGATCGACCTCGTGTTCCCGAAGGAGGGGCTCGGCTGGGACCTCGAGGCGTTCGCTATCCACAAGGGCACGCAGCACCTCGCCGCTGCCAAGAAGCTCGCCGACTGGGCCTCGAGCAAGGACGCGATGAAGCTCTACGGCAAGAACTTCGCGATCACCGCGCAGCCCGGGATCGCCGCGCCGCTCGCCAACGTGCCGGCCGACTACGAGAAGCGGCTGGTCAAGATGGATTTCAAGACCCTGGCCGACAACCGCGCGCGCGTGCTCGAGGAGTGGAGCAAGCGCTACAGCGCGAAGTCGGAGCCGAAGAAGTAGGGTCGCCGATGGCCGAGTACCTGCGCCTGGAGGCGGTCCGCAAGTCGTTCGGATCGTTCCAGGCGCTCTCGGACATCCATCTGTCGGTCGAGCGGGGCGAGTTTGTCTGCTTCCTCGGGCCCTCGGGGTGCGGCAAGACGACGCTGCTGCGCATCGTCGCCGGCCTCGAGACGCAGAGCGGCGGCCGCATTCTGCAGGACGGCCGCGACATCTCGCTGCTGCCTCCGGCCGAGCGCGACTACGGCATCGTCTTCCAGTCGTATGCGCTCTTTCCCAACCTCTCG
>DATIDZ010000333.1:0-5999 GCA_035456045.1 Caldimonas sp. | reverse complement strand
GTACGACCTGATCCTCGGCTTTAACGACGGCATGCGCGTCGACAGCGACTACGACGACATGGTCGTCGGCCTGAAGGTCAGCGCGATCCCCGAGCCGGAGAGCTACGCGCTGCTGCTCGCGGGGCTGGGTGCCGTCGGCTTCATCGCGCGTCGCCGCAGGAAAGACTGAGCCGGCGCCGCCGGCGGGCGGGTCGCGGCTGACGCGAAGCGCCCACGATTCTCGAGGTCGTCGCGTCTGCGCGGAGGCGATGTCTTCGCGCCTGCTCCGGCGGCGACGGGCGTGCGCCTTCCGGTTGGCGATACTCGCCGGCAATGAGAACCACTGCGGCGCGCCGCGTCGAGCCGGCGCTGCTCGTGATCCTCGCGGGCGTCGTCGCGGCGCTGCACGTCGGCAAGCTGCCGCCGGCGATCCCGGTCCTGCGCGATTCGCTCGGCCTGACGCTCGTGCAGGCCGGCTTCCTGCTGTCGCTCGTCCAGCTCGCCGGCATGACGGTCGGCGCGGTCTTCGGCGTCGTCGCAGACCGCCTCGGCGGCCGGCGCAGCATGACGCTGGGGCTCGCGTCGCTGGCGATCGTCAGCGCGCTCGGCGGCCTGACGCACGGCGTCGCACCGTTGATGCTGCTGCGCGCTGTCGAAGGCTTCGCGTTTCTCCTCGTCGTGCTGCCGGCGCCGGGCCTGGTGCGTGCGCTGGTCGCGCCGGAGCGCGCGAGCGCGATGATCGGTCTCTGGGGCGCCTACATGCCGTTCGCCACGGCCCTCGCGCTGCTGCTCGGTCCGCTGGCGATCGAGTCGATCGGCTGGCGCGGCTGGTGGTGGGCGCTCGCCGTGCCGTCGGCCGCGATGGCACTGTGGCTCCCGCGCGCGCTGCCTGCACGCGCCGGTCTGTCGGCGCCGTCGTCGCCGTCGAGCTGGCTCGGGCGGCTGCGCCAGACGCTCGCCGCGCCGGGACCGTGGCTCGTCGCGCTCTCGTTCGCGATGTACTCGGGGCAGTGGCTCGCCGTCATCGGCTTCCTGCCGTCGATCTATGCGCAGAGCGGCATCGCGGGCTTCGCGGCAGGGGTGCTCACGGCGGTGGTGGCGGCCGTCAACATGGCCGGCAACATCGGCTCGGGCCGGCTGCTGCAGCGCGGCGTCGCCCCCGCCCGGCTGCTGAAGATCGGCTTCACGACAATGGGCCTGGCCGCCGCGGCGGCGTTCGCCGGCAGCGGTGACGACGGGCTCGCGCCGGCGTTGCGCTATTCAGCGGTGCTGCTGTTCTCGAGCGTCGGCGGGCTGATCCCGGCCACGTTGTTCGCGCTGGCGGTGCGGCTGGCGCCCAGCGAAGGCACGTTGTCGACGACCGTCGGCTGGGTGCAGCAGTGGTCGGCGCTCGGCCAGTTCGCCGGGCCGCCTTTGGTGGCCCTGGTGGCCAGCAGCACCGGGGGCTGGCAGTGGACGTGGCTGGTGACGGGCGCCTGTTCGGTGCTCGGGCTGCTGCTCACGGTCGCGCTCGGCCGCAGAATGCGAGCGCCGTCGCTCGACGACCGTTGAGCGAGGCGTCACCGGCGACCGGCCCATGCACAAGCGCAGCGCGATCTTTCTCCTGAACCTGGCCCACGCGGTGGACCACATGTTCCTGCTCATCTTCGCCACCGCGGTCGCCAGCATCGCCGCGGAGTTCGGCTTCGCGCGCTGGGAGGACCTGATGCCGTTCGGCGTCGGCGCCTTCGTGATGTTCGGCCTGGGGTCGTTGCCGTCGGGCCGGCTCGGCGACCTCTGGGGCCGCCGGGCCATGATGATCGTGTTCTTCTTCGGCATGGGGGCGTCGTCGCTGCTCGCGTCCCTGGCGCAAGGGCCCTGGCAGCTGGCGGCGGCGCTCACGTTGATCGGCACGTTCGCGTCGATCTATCACCCGGTCGGCATCCCGATGCTGCTGCAGGGAGCGGCGCGGCCCGGGGCGACGATCGGCGTCAACGGGCTCGCGGGCAACCTCGGCATCGCCGTGGCCGCCGCGCTGACCGGCCTGCTGATGCACTGGTTCGGCTGGCGCACCGCGTTCGCCGTCCCGGGCGCCGCCTGCCTGTCGCTCGGCGTCGTCTTCATGCGCGTCGTGCCGCGCGAGACCGAATCGCCGGCCCGGCGCAAGGGAGGCGCCGCCGTGCGACGGTCGCGCGCGGAGGTCGCTCGCGCGCTGGCGGTGATGACCCTCGCCTCGGCCACCGGCGGCATCCTGTTCAATCTCACCACCAACGGCAACGCGCAGCTGCTCGCCGAGCGATTCCGCGGCGTGATGAGCGATCCGGCGACGCTCGGCCTGCTGCTGGCGAGCATCTACGCCGTCGCGTCGCTGGCCCAGGTCGTGGTCGGCCGGCTCATCGACCGGGTCGCGCTCAAGCCGCTCTACCTGACCATCGCCTTGCTCCAGGTGCCGGTCCTGCTGTTCTCGTCGCAAGGGCAGGGCTGGGCGCTCTACGCCGGCATGCTGGGCATGATGATCTTCATCTTCGGCGCCATCCCGTTCACCGACGCGATGATCGTCCGCTACATCGACGACGGCATGCGCTCGCGCGTCGCCGGCGTGCGGCTCGCGGTGTCGCTCGGCATCAGCTCGCTCGCCGTCTGGCTGCTCGGCCCGTTGGTCAAGACCATGGGCTTCGACACGCTCCTCCTGATCCTGGCCGGCGTGGCGCTGTGCACCGCGTTCACGGTGCTGTGGCTGCCGTCCGAACACCCCGCCGCGGAGGCCGCGCCGGCGTAGTCGGTCATTCGACCCCGCGAACTTCCTCGAGCAGCGCGATCAGCCGCTGCGCGGCCGGCGCGAGGTAACCGCCTTCGCGAAACGTCACCACGAGCTTGCGTCGCATCGTCGCCTCTTTCAGCGGGATCTCCCTCAGCTTCGCGCCGCGCTGGCTGCCCGCCAGATGACGGCGCGAGATGAAGCTCAACAGCCCGGTCTCGGCGATCAGCGCCGGCAGCATCAGCAGCATCGTGCTCTCGACCTGCACATCGGGCCGCGGCAGGCGGCGGCGGTCGAACGTGTGATCGAGCCAGTCGCGTGTCGGTGCGCCGGGCGGCTGCAGCGCCCAGCGGTAGCGCGTCAGGTCCTTCATCGTCGGGTGCGGGCCCTTGAAGAGCGCATGGTTCGTGCTGGCGGCGACGACGATCGCGTCCTCGGCGAGCAGCCGGTCGACCATGCCGCGCTCGGCCGCCCCGGCGGTGCCGACGAGGAGATCGATCTCGCCGGAGCGCAGCATCGGCTTGAGCGTGTCGACGAGGGCGACGACGGTGCGCAGCGTGACGTCGGGCGCTTCGTGGAGCAGCCGGCGCGCGGCCGACGGCAGGAGGAACTGCGCCGCGGTCGGCACGATGCCGAGCCGCACGTGGCCCGCCATGCCGCGCTGCATCGCGGCGAGCTCGCGCTTGGCGTCGTCGACGTCGAAGCGCATCCGGCGCGCCCACTTGAGCAGCACGTCGCCGGCGGGCGAGAGCTTGATGCCGCGGCCCGCGCGCTCGAAGAGCGGCACGCCGCAGTCCGCCTCGAGCCGGCGCACCGCGCTCGTGAGCGCCGGCTGGGTGCGGTGCAGCTGGGCCGAGGCGCGACCCATGTGCTGGTGCGTCGCGATGACTTCGAAGTAGCGCAGGTCGCGCAGGTCCATGGGCCGACTCCAAAAGCCGCGTCGATGAATCCGAAGAAACTATCGATTGGACTGTAGCGGACGTCGCGCCCACACTGCCGCCTCGACACGCCGATGGCCCGGGCAGTCGCCCGACGCCGGCACCACAAGACGGAGACAAGATGACCTCTCTTCGACGCACCCTCGTCGGCCTCGCCGCCGCCTTCGCGTGCAGCCTGGCCGTCGCTCAGGCGTACCCCGCCAAGCCGATCCGCGTGCTCGTCCCGTTCCCGCCCGGCGGCGGCACCGACATCGTCGCCCGCGAGGTGACGCAGCGCGTGGCGACCAACACCCACTGGACGTTCGTGATCGACAACAAGCCCGGCGCGGGCGGCAA
Source organism: Caldimonas sp. (assembly GCA_035456045.1). Classification (GTDB taxonomy): domain Bacteria; phylum Pseudomonadota; class Gammaproteobacteria; order Burkholderiales; family Burkholderiaceae_C; genus Schlegelella_A. The sequence goes on along the minus strand of DATIDZ010000333.1, from coordinate 2,009 downwards.
CCTCGGCGTCGACGCGGCGGCCAAGTCGCCGCCGGACGGCTACACGATCGTCCTCGGCCAGACGAGCAACCTGGCGATCAACCCGACGCTCTATTCCAAGCTGCCCTACGACCCGGTCAAGGACCTCATGCCGATCGGCCTCGTCGCGAGCGCGCCGCTCGTCCTCGTGGTGCCGGCGCAGTCGCCCTACAAGACGCTCGCCGACCTCGTCGCCGCGGCGAAGGCGAAGCCGGGCGAAGTCAACTTCGCGTCGCCCGGCAACGGCACGGTCGCGCACCTCACCGGCGAGAAGTTCCAGAAGACCGCCGGCATCCGCTTCACGCACGTGCCGTACAAGGGCGCGAACCAGGCGCTCACCGACGTCATCAGCGGCCAGGTGCAGCTGTACGTGTCGTCGGTGCCTTCGGTGCTGCAGCAGATCCGCACCGGGAAGCTGCGCCCGCTCGCGGTCACGTCCGAGAAGCGCGTCGACGACCTGCCGCAGACGCCGACCGTCGGCGAGGCCGGCTACAAGGGATCCGAGGCCGTCACCTGGTTCGGCTTTCTCGCGCCGGTGGGCACGCCGAAGGACGCCGTCGCGAAGCTCAACGCCGAATTCAACAAGGCGCTGCAGCAGCCGGAGCTGAAGAAGCGCCTCGGCGACGAAGGCGCCGACCCGCTCGGCGGCACGCCCGAGCAGTTCGCGCAGCTGATCCGCGACGACATCGCCCGCTGGGGAAGGATCGTCAAGGAATCGGGCGTGCGCGTCGATTGACCCGTGACGACGACCACGAGCGAGAGACCCATGAGCCAGCAAGCCTCCACTCCTTTCCTGCCGGACGTCGTCCGCGACTTCGAGCGCGTGTCCGCCGACGTCGTCCGCCGCGCCGCCGAGTTCCCGTCGTCGATCCTCGCCGACGTCGCCGGCCGCCGCGGCGCGCTGAGCGGCCGCATCGCGGCGCTCGCGCCGACGATGCGCTTCGCCGGCCCCGCGCTGACGGTCGAGGTGCGCCCCGGCGACAACCTGATGATCCATGCCGCCCTCGCGATCGCGAAGCCGGGCGACGTCATCGTCGTCGACGGCAAGGGCGACCTGACGAGCGCGCTGATGGGCGAGATCATGTGCCAGCAGGCGGCGAAGATCGGCGTCGTCGGCGTCGTCATCGACGGCGCCGTGCGCGACGGCGAGGCGATCCGCGCGCTCGGGCTGCCGATGTACGCGTGCGGCCTCAATCCGAACGGCCCGACCAAGTTCGTTCCCGGCCGCCTGAACCACCCGATCTCGGTCGGCGGCGTCATCGTCCAGCCGGGTGACCTGGTCGTCGGCGACGGCGACGGCGTCACGGTCATCGAGCGCGCGAAGGCGGAGTCGATGCTGCCGCTCGCGGCCGAGAAGGTCGCCGCCGAGACCCGGCGCATCGCCGAGATCCGCAGCGGCAAGGGCCTGCGCGCGCCGTGGCTCGAAGCGGCGCTGCGCGCGGCCGGCGTGATCGGCGCGAACGAGCAGTGGTGAGCGTGAAGAGCAGGCCCGTCGTCCTCGTCACGGGGGCCGACCTCGCGCCGCAGGCGCTCGCGCTGCTGCAGGACTTCGACGTCGTGTACGCCGGCAAGACGCCGAGCGAGGGCGAGATCGCGAGCCTGTGCGCGCGCCACGACCCGACGGCGATCGTCGTCCGCTACGGCAAGGTCGGCGCGGCGGCGATCGCGGCAGCGCCGTCGCTGCGCGTCATCTCCAAGCACGGCGCCGGCACCGACACGATCGACAAGACGGCCGCCGCGGCGCGCGGCGTCGACGTCGTGGCCGCCGCCGGCGCGAACGCCGCCGCCGTCGCCGAGCACGCGCTCGCGCTGCTGCTCGCGTGCGCGAAGTCCGTTCCGCAGCTCGACGCTCGCCTGCGTGCAGGCCACTGGGACAAGTCGACCCACAAGAGCCTCGAGCTCGGCGGCCGGACGATCGGCCTCGTCGGGCTCGGTGCGATCGGCGTCCGCTTCGCGCGCATGGTCGACGCGATCGGCATGCGCGTGATCGG
>DATIDZ010000332.1:0-4387 GCA_035456045.1 Caldimonas sp. | reverse complement strand
GTCACCGTCCTCATCGGATCGCGCCAGCGTCGAGCCGACCGCGTGCCCGGTGGTGAGCGGGTCGAGCCTGCGCGAGTTCGGCGAGCCACCGTCGCGCGCCGCGACCGTGCGCTGGCGCTCGCGTCGCGCGGCCGCTGCGGGCGCAAGCCGCCCTAGGCGGGAAATCCGGCGAGCTCGAGGCTCGCGCGGTGGTGCTCGCGATGCGCCGGGTCGCGGTAGTGCAGCGTCGCCAGGCACTCGGCGATCGTGAACGACGGCGCCAGCGCGAGCGTCGCGAGACGCTCCTCCTCGGCCGCCTCGGCGGCGCCGAGCTGGGCATGGCACGCGGCGAGGCCGGCGCGCACCAGCGCGTCGGGGGTGCTGATGCACTTGAGCGCGTCGACCGCCTCGCCGTAGCGGCGCGCCGCGAAGCACGCGCGCGCGAGGTGGCTCCAGAAGCGCTCCGGGTGGTAAGGGTTGAGGCGCATCGCCTTCTTGATCCAGTCGATGCCCTCCTCGGGCTGGCCGAGCCAGGTGAGCATCTCGCCCTGCTGCACGACGACGAGGTCGTCGTTGGGATTGAGGCTCAGCGCGCGCCGCTGGTGGTACATCGCCTGGTCGTGCTTGTCCTGGATGAGGTTGACCGCGGCGAGGATGCGGTGCACGTCGCAGTCGTTGTCGTCGAGCGAGAGCGCCGTCTTCAGCGCCTGCATGATCTGCACCTGCGTCTCGAGCCGGCTCTCGCACCAGTTGTACGTCCACGTCTGGCCGAGCACGCACGCCTTCCAGGCGTGCGCGTGGGCGTAGTTCGGATCGAGCTCGATCGCTCGATCGAGGAGCCGCTGCGCCTTGGCGTTGTCCTCGCGGTTGCTCCGGTGGTGCAGCACCTTGCCGGTCAGCACGCACTCGTACGCGGCCATGTTGTCGGTCGTGAGCCGCGCGGCGCGGTCGCGCGCCGCCGCCTCGACCCGTCCCGGCAGCGTCGCGACGATCGAGGTCGTCACCTCGTCCTGGATCGCGAAGATGTCCTCGAGGTCGCGGTCGTAGCGCTCGGCCCAGAGGTGGCGGTCGGTCTCGGCGTCGATGAGCTGCACGGTGATCCGCACGCGCCGGCCGGCCTTCCTGACGCTGCCCTCGACGACGTACTGGACGCCGAGCTCCTGCGCGAACTTCTGCACCTCGACCGGCTTGCCCTTGAACTTGAACGACGAGTTGCGCGAGATCACGAACAGCTCGCGGAAGCGCGACAGCTCGGTGATGATGTCCTCGGTGATGCCGTCGGCGAAGAACTCCTGCTCGGGATCGCCGCTCATGTTGTCGAACGGCAGGACGGCGATCGACGGCTTGTCGACGCGATCGCGCCTCGGCGCCGCCGCCGGTGCGGGCGCCGGCGCGGCGCCCGCCCGGGGCGTGCCGGCGGCGAGCTCGCGAACGCGGTAGGCGCGCACCGGCGTCGGGATGTTCTTGACGCGCTGCTCGCCGATGTCGTCGAAGGCGGCGTCGAGGCGCTGGCGGACCGCGCACTGGACGGCGTCGGACACGGTCACGCCCCCTGGCTCGGCGAGCCCTTCCAAGCGCGCCGCGATGTTGACGCCATCGCCGTAGACGGTGCCGTCGTCCTTCTCGATGACGTCGCCCAAGTGGATGCCGATGCGAAACTGCATGCGGCAGTCGGCCGCGACGTCGGCGGCGCGCCGCGCGAGCTCGGCCTGGATGGCGAGGGCCGAGACGACGGCGCCGCTCGCCGTCTCGAACACCGCGAGCACCGAATCGCCGGCCATGTCGATGACCCGGCCGCGATGCGCATCGATGGCGGTGCGAAACACGGCGCGGGCGTCGTCGAGCGCAGCGACGGTGCCCCGCTCGTCGCAGCTCATCAGGCGCGAGTAGCCGGCCGCGTCGGCCATCAGGATGGCGGCCAGTCGCTGTCGGGTCTTGCTGTCGCTCGCGGTCACGGACGGAAACGGCCGGGATGTCGCACGGACGTCAATGGTAGGACTTCGCCGTCGGCACCGGGGGCGCCGACGGTGCCCGCATCGGCGCGGAGCGGCGTCCCGGCGAACGATTCCGTGACCCAATCGACGGACCGGCGCGCTCGGCCGTCGCGAAGACGGCTTGACCGTACAATGCGGGCTCGCGTCGCCCAGTTTTCCAGTCAGCGTCGACGCAGTCGCTTCCGACTCCCCTCCCCCGTCTGCCTTCGACTGGCGCTCGCACAAGCGAGCAGCAGGCCGATGAATTTGGCAGAACTCCCGATGTCTTTCGATACCCTCGGCCTGGCCGAGCCGCTGCTGCGTGCCGTTCACGAAGCCGGCTACACCACGCCCACCCCAATCCAGGCGCAAGCCATTCCCGCCGTCCTCTCGGGCGGCGACGTCATGGGCGGCGCCCAGACCGGCACCGGCAAGACGGCCGGCTTCGTGCTGCCGCTGCTGCATCGGCTCATGAGCCGGCCCGCCGTGCGCGACGCGCGCGGCAAGCTGCCCATCCGCGCCCTCATCCTCACGCCGACGCGCGAGCTCGCCGCGCAGGTCGAGGAAAGCGTGCGCATCTACGGCAAGCACGCGAAGCTGACCAGCATGGTCATGTTCGGCGGCGTCGGTATGCAGCCGCAGATCGACAAGCTGCGCCGCGGCGTCGACATCCTCGTCGCCACGCCGGGCCGTCTCCTCGACCACCACGGCCAGCGCACGCTCGACCTCTCGCACGTCGAGATCTTCGTCCTCGACGAGGCCGATCGCATGCTCGACATGGGCTTCCTGCCCGACATCAAGAAGGTACTCGCGGTGGTGCCGGCGAAGAAGCAGAGCCTGCTGTTCTCGGCGACCTTCAGCGACGAGATCAAGGCGCTCGCCGATCGCCTCCTGAACGCGCCGGTCCTGATCGAGGTCGCGCGCCGCAACCAGACCGCCGAGCTCGTGGCGCAGAAGGTCCACCCGGTCGGCCGGGAGATGAAGAAGGACCTCCTCACCCATCTCGTCAAGGAGAACGACTGGCACCAGGTGCTCGTCTTCACGCGCATGAAGCACGGCGCGAACCGCCTCGTCGAGCACCTGCTCAAGCAAGGCATCAGCGCGATGGCGATCCACGGCAACAAGAGCCAGACGGCGCGCACGAAGGCGCTCGCCGACTTCAAGAAGGGCGCGCTGCAGGTCCTGGTCGCGACCGACATCGCAGCGCGCGGCATCGACATCGACCAGTTGCCGCACGTCGTCAACTTCGAGATGCCGAACGTCCCGGAGGACTACGTGCACCGCATCGGCCGCACCGGCCGCGCCGGCTCGCCCGGCGAAGCGATCTCGCTCGTCTCCGTCGACGAGAACGGCTTCCTGCGCGACATCGAGCGGCTCATCAAGCACGAGATCCCGAAGGAGATCGTCCCCGGCTTCGCGCCGCCCGCGCACGAGCGGCCCGAGCCGATCGTCCTCGGCCGGATGGTGATCGGCGAAGGCGCCGGCCGCGGCGGCGCCCGGCCGCGCCGCGACGCGCCGGGTCGCGGCGACTCCGGGCGCGCGTCGCACGGCGGCGCACGCGGCACCGGCGGCGGGCGCGGCCAAGCCAGCGGCAATGGCGGAGGCGGCGGCAACACGAACGGTCATCGCGGTGGCGGCAACGGCGCTCGCGGCGGTGCCGCGAGCGGCGATCGCAGCGGCAGTGCACCGCGCCGCGACGGCACGCGGGCCGCGAGCGCCGCGCCGCGCTCGACGCTGCCGAAGCGCTGACACACCCGCGGCCGAGTCCGGCGATGCAGTCACGCCCGCACGCGGACCCCGGGACCGTCTTGCTCGCCGGTGCGACCGGCCTCGTCGGCCGCGCCCTCCTCGCCCGATTGCTCGCGGCCGACCGCCCGCAGCGCGTCGTCGTGCTCGCGCGCAAGCCCCTTCCCTCGACGGTCGCGCGCCATCCGCGCCTGACCGTTCTCGTCGGCGACATGACGTCGCTCGCCGCCGAGGCAGGCGCCGTCGACGACGTCTACATCGCCCTCGGCACGACGATCAAGGTCGCCGGCTCGGAAGCGGCGTTCCGTGCCGTCGACCTCGATCTCGTCGTCGCGTTCGCACGGGCCGCGCGACAAGCCGGCGCGCGCCGGCTCGCCGTCGTCTCCGCGCTCGGCGCCGACCGCCGCTCGCGCGTGTTCTACAACCGCGTCAAGGGCGAGATGGAGGAGACCGTCGCCGGCCTCGGCTACGAATCGGTCGTGCTCGCGCGGCCCTCGCTGCTGCTCGGCGACCGCGAGTTGCTCGGCCAGCCGACGCGGCGCGGCGAGGTCTGGGCGGCGCGCCTGCTCGGGCCGCTGCTGCCGCTCGTGCCCGCGGGCGTGCGGCCGATCGCCGCGCCGACGGTCGCCGCGGCGATGGTCGCCGCGCTCGACCAGGGCGGGCCCGGAACGCGCGTGCTCTCGTCGGCC
>DATIDZ010000331.1:0-2285 GCA_035456045.1 Caldimonas sp. | reverse complement strand
CCTGATGTACGTCGGCATCACTCGTGCGCGTGCGACGCTCGCTGTGAGCGTGCTGAGGCGAAGGAAGCGCGGCCGCCGCCTGGAGGCGGCGCTGCCGAGCCGGTTCATCGCCGAGATGAAGCTCGACGAAGTGAAGCGGGTCGAGGATCCGCGCGCGAAGCTGATGGCATTGCGCGCGGCGGCGGCGGAGCGGGCGCGGGCCGGCTCCTCGTCTACATCCCCTTGAACAACCCCGCGTAGCTCCGGCTCACCTCGAGCTTCTCGGGGTGCCCGCGCACGCTGACGAGCTGGCGGCCGCGCAGGTCGCGCGTGACGCCGGCGATCATCCGCGTGTTGACGAGCGTCGAGCGGTGGATCTGCCAGAACTGGTCGGCATCGAGCTCCTCGACGAGCTCCTTGATCGGCTTCCTGATCAGCGCCTCGAGCGTCGCCGTCTGCACGCGCGTGTACTTCTCGTCGGAAATGAAGAAGAGCACGTCCTCGACCGGGATCATCTGGATGCTCGCGCCGACCGTCGCCTGGATCCACTTGAGGCGGGGGTGCGCGCCCGGGTTGATCTTGGCGGCGAGCTTCTGCAGCAGCTGCTGCATGCCGCTCGCGTCGGGCGCCTCGCCGGCGCTGCGATCGGCGAGGCGCTTCCTGAGGCGCTCCACCGTGACCTGCAGCCGCTCGCGCTCGGCGGGCTTGAGGACGTAGTCGACGACGCCCTGCTCGAAGGCCTCGATCGCGTACTGGTCGTAGGCGGTGATGAAGACGATCTCGGGGCCGTGCCACGGCGGGCCGTCGCCGCTCGCCGAGGTCTCGGCATCGTCGTCGTCGACCGGCAGCTGCGCGATCGCGCGCGCCGCTTCGATGCCGGTCATGCCGGGCATGCGGATGTCGAGGAAGACGATGTCGGGGTGGTGCTGCTCGGTCAGCGCCACCGCCTCGGCGCCGTTCTTCGCCTCGGCGACGATCGTGAGCTCCGGCCAGACCTCGCCGAGGCGAGCGCGCAGCTGCTCGCGCAGCAGCCGCTCGTCGTCTGCGATGACGGCGGTCGTCATGGGCGCGCGGCCACCGCGGCCGGGCGCTCGCGCACGTGGCGCCAGACCAGCCAGCCGACGAGGGCGAAGGGCGACAGCACCAACGTCAGCGAGGCGGCTGCCGTGAGCAGGCCGAAGACCATGCCGATCACGCCGAAGCCCAGGCTCACGATGGCCAGCGTCGATGCGACCACGATGGCGATCACGACCAGCGCGGCGGCGATCGAGAACGCGACGGCGGCGCGCCACCCCTGCAGGTCGGCGAGCGCGAAGGTCCGGCCGTCGACGGTCACGGTGATGCCGTCGAGCGGGAGGACGGCCCACGCGATCGCGACCGCGACCGCGACGACGACGGTGAGGGACAGCAGCAGGACGGCCACCGCCCGATGCCAGGACTTCATCACGACCGGTCTCCTTCGCGTTGCAGCGCCTGATAGGGCACGGTCAGGGTGACGACCGTGCCGCTCGGAAGATTGTCGGCGACAACCATCGAGGCCTTGTCGCCGTAGAGCAGCTTGAGGCGCTCGCGGATGTTGGCCAGGCCGATGCCGGTGCCGGCGGTGTCGGCACGGCCGAAGCCGAGGCCGGTGTCGGCGACCGTGACGGCCAGGCGACCGTGCACGATCTCGGCCGAGACGGTGAGCGTGCCGCCCTCGGCCTTGGGCTCGAGGCCGTGCTTGATCGCGTTCTCGACCAGCGACTGGATCATCATCGGCGGGAACTCGGCCGAGAGCAGCCCGTCCGGCACGTTGATGGTGGCCTGCAGGCGGTCTTCCATGCGCACCTTGAGGATCTCGAGGTAGGGGCGGATCACCGCCATCTCGCGGCCGAGGTTGTGCGCCAGCGGGCTCGCCTCGCGCATCGACGGCATCGACGCGCGCAGCAGCGCGATCAGGTTCTTCTGCATCTGGCTGGCGCGCGGCGGATCGGTCTGGATCAGGTGATCGATCGAGGCCAGCGTGTTGAACAGGAAGTGCGGCTCGACCTGCGCCTGCATCGCCGCCATGCGCGCCTCGACGACCTGGCGCTTGAGCTGCTCGGACTCGGCGGTCTCGGCCGCCTCGGCGGCCTTGACCTCGGCCTGGATCGTGCCCTTGTAGCTGATCTTCAGGATCGCCGAGGCGACGATCAGCAGGAAGGCGATGTCGGTGAACGAGTCGCCGATCCGCGTGTGGCGGATTTTCCGGATCTGCGTCACCGAATGGCCGGCTTCCGCGGCCGCCTCGGCGGCGGCTTCCTCGGCCGCCTGCTGCGACTCGCGGA
>DATIDZ010000330.1:0-9663 GCA_035456045.1 Caldimonas sp. | reverse complement strand
CGATCAATCTGCAGTGGGGTCGGGACAACCGCACGGTCGGCATCCGCGCACCGGTCGCAGCGCCGCCGGCGCGGCGGGTCGAGAACCGGGTCATCGGCGCCGACGCCAATCCCTACGTCGCGATCGCGGCGACGCTCGCCTGCGGCTGGCTCGGCATCCAGAAGCGCATCGAGCCGGGTCCCGAATGCGTCGGCAACGCGTACGACGCCGAGCACGAGCTGCCGCGCAGCCTCGGCGAGGCGCTCGAGCTGCTGCGCGAAGACGAGGACCTGCGAGAGATCCTCGGCCCCGAGTTCGTGACGGTCTACAGCGAGGTCAAGGAGACCGAGCACGACGAGTTCATGAAGGTGATCTCGCCCTGGGAGCGCGAGCACCTCCTGCTGCACGTCTAGCGCGGCGCGCGATCGAGCTCGCGCACGCCCGCGGGGCGGTCGCGGGCCTTATGCCGAAAGCCGCAGAAGCACAAGCCAAAACTGTTCTTCCCGATCGGTGATGGCGCTTCGTACAGTCGCGCTCCCGGCGTTCTGCGCCGAGACGACACGCCATGACCTCCGCCAGCGCGATCCAACTTCACGCCCGAGCCACCGCCGGGTTCGAGCAGCGTGTCGAGAACGCGCGGCGCCTGCTCGCGCGCGCCGCCGCGTCGCATCCCGGCACGATCGTCCAGGCGTCGAGCCTGGGCGCCGAGGACCAGGTCGTCACCGACCTGATCGCCCGCGACCGCCTGCCGATCGCCGTCGCCACGCTCGACACCGGCATGCTGCACGGCGAGACGCTGGTGCTGATCGACGACATCCGCGAGCGCTACGACCTCCGCGTCGAGCGCTATCGACCGGTGCACGAGGCGGTGATCGCCTTCGTCGGCCGGCACGGCAAGGACGCGATGCGACAGAGCGTCGAGCTGAGAAAGGCCTGCTGCGCGCTGCGCAAGGTCGAGCCGCTCGGGCGCATGCTCGAAGGCCGGACCGCGTGGATCACGGGGCTCCGCCGCGAGCAGTCGAGCGAGCGCGCCGAGGTCGAGTTCGAGGCGAGCGACGACGCGGGCCGCCGCAAGCTGAGCCCGCTCGCCGACTGGAGCTGGGCCGACGTCTGGCACTACCTCGACATCAACGACGTGCCCTACAACGCGCTGCACGACCGCTTCTATCCCAGCATCGGCTGCGCGCCGTGCACGCGCGCCGTCGCCGCCGGCGAGGACTTTCGCGCCGGCCGCTGGTGGTGGGAGCAGGGCGTCAAGGAATGCGGGCTGCACGCCGCCGCGCCCGCCAGCGCCGTCGGAGCGCCCGCGTGAACGCGCCGACGCCGCTCGACCGGCTGGTCCTGCCCGACCTCGACGGCGCCCACCTCGAAGCGCTCGAGGAAGAGGCGATCTTCATCCTGCGGGAGACCGCGGCCGCGTTCGAGCGGCCCGCGCTGCTCTTTTCCGGCGGCAAGGATTCGTGCGTCGTCCTCCACCTCGCGCAGAAGGCGTTCAAGCTCGAGGGCGGCACGAAGACGCGGCTGCCCTTCCCGCTCCTGCACGTCGACACCGGCCACAACTTTCCGGAAGTGATCGCCTTCCGCGACGAGCTCGTCGAGCAGCTCGGCGAGAAGCTCGTCGTCGCCCACCTCGAGGACTCGATCGCGCGCGGCAGCGTCCGGCTGGCGTCTCCCGGCGAATCGCGCAACGGCCACCAAAGCGTGACGCTGATGGAGGCGGTCGACGAGCACCGCTTCGACGCGCTCATCGGCGGCGCCCGGCGCGACGAGGAGAAGGCGCGCGCGAAAGAACGGATCCTTTCGCACCGCGACAGCTTCGGCCAGTGGCAGCCGAAGAACCAGCGCCCCGAGCTGTGGACGCTCTTCAATACGCGCCTGAAGCCGGGCGAGCACATGCGCGCGTTTCCGATCAGCAACTGGACCGAGCTCGACGTCTGGCTTTACATCCAGCGCGAGCGGATCGCGCTGCCGAGCCTGTACTACACGCACCGCCGCGATGTCGTCCGCAGGAAGGGGCTGCTCGTTCCGGTCACCGCCGTCACGCCGCCGGCGCCGGACGATGTCGTCGAATCGGCGGCGGTGCGCTTTCGCACCGTCGGCGACATGACGTGCACCTGCCCGGTCGAAAGCCTCGCCGCCGATGCCGCCGACGTCGTCGGCGAAACGCTGCTCGTCACGATCAGCGAGCGAGGCGCAACACGGATGGACGACCGCACCTCCGACGCTTCGATGGAGCGGCGCAAGAAGGAAGGCTACTTCTGATGGGACTCGCGCTGCGCGACGACGACCCGGCGCCGAGCGCGCGCCGGCCGCTCCGCTTCCTCACGGCGGGATCGGTCGACGACGGCAAGAGCACGCTGATCGGGCGCCTGCTGCTCGACGGTCGCGCCATCCTCGCCGACCAGCTCGACGCGCTCGAGGCGAAGGCCGGCGGCGGCCAGCCGATCGACCTCGCCCTGCTGACCGACGGCCTAGAGGCCGAGCGAGAGCAAGGCATCACGATCGACGTCGCCTACCGCTACTTCGCGACGCGCGAGCGCAAGTTCATCATCGCCGACGCGCCGGGACACGAGCAGTACACGCGCAACATGGTGACGGCGGCGGCAGGCAGCGACGCCGCCGTCGTCCTCGTCGACGCGACCAAGCTCGACCTCGCGGCGACGCCGCTGCAGCTCCTGCCGCAGACCCGCCGCCACGCGCTCCTCGCGCAGCTCCTGCGCGTGCCGCACATCGTCTTCGCCGTCAACAAGCTCGACGCCGTCGTCGATCCCGCAGCGGCCTTCGCGCGAGTCCGCGCCGCGCTCGCCGCATTCGCCGCGGAAGCGGGCTTCGCGCCGGCCGGCATCGTGCCGATCTCGGCGCTGCACGGCGACAACGTCAGCCGGCGGAGCCCGCTCGGCGGTGCCGACGGCCCGGCCTTGCTGGAGTTGCTCGAGCAGCTGTCGGGCGACGACGACGCGACCGGTGGCGCCGCGCTGCTGCCGGTGCAGTACGTCGGCGCCGACGCCGGCAGCGGCGCCGGCCACCGGCCGCGCGTGCTCTGGGGCCGCGTCGCGCGCGGCGCGGTCTCGGTCGGCGACGCGGTCAAGGTGTTTCCGAGCGGCGAGACCGCCACGGTCGCCGAGCTGCATGCGGCCGGTGCGCGCGTCGCGCGGGTCGCTGCGGGCCGCTCGGCCGGCGTCGTCCTCGATCGCCAGCTCGACGTGTCGCGCGGCGACTGGCTCGCGGCGCCCGGCAGCATCGCGCCCTCGGCGCGCTTTCGCGCCACCCTCGCCTGGCTCGACACCGAGCCGGCGGTCGTCGGCCGCAAGTACTGGCTGCGTCACGGCAACCGATGGGTGCAGGGCCGCATCGCCGCCATCGACAGCAGGCTCGACATCGCCACGCTCGTGGCGCACGAAGCACACGAGCTCGGCGTGAACGAGATCGGCGAGGTGGTCGTCGAGACGCAGCAGCCGCTGCCGCTCGCGCGCTTCGCCGACGACCGCGTCGGCGGCGCGCTGCTCGTCGTCGACCCCGCGACGAACCGGACCAGCGGGACGCTTCTGGTCCGCGAAGCGCTCTCGACGCCCTGAGCGCCACCTGTCATCCCGAGCGCGGCGAAGGAGTCCGGCCCGCCGCCACCGCAGGAGATCCTTCGCTGCGCTCAGGATGAGCTGTCGAAACGGCCCCGCGCGCGGCCTTCGTCACTTCACGCTGTAGATCTGGTCGAACACGCCGCCGTCGGCGAAGTGCGTCTTCTGCGCCTGGGCCCAGCCGCCGAAGACGTCGTCGATCGTGAACAGCGCGATCTTCGGAAACTGCGCCGCGTACTTCGCCGCCACCTTGTCGTCGATCGGGCGGTAGAAGTTCTTCGCCGCGATCTCCTGGCCGGCGGGCGAGTACAGGTACTCGAGGTAAGCCTCGGCGACCTTCCTCGTGCCGCGCTTGTCGACGACCTTGTCGACGACCGCGACCGGCGGCTCGGCGAGGATGCTCGTCGGCGGGTAGACGATCTCGAACCTCTCGGCGCCGAACTCCTTCAGCGCGAGGTGCGCCTCGTTCTCCCACGCGAGCAGGACGTCGCCGATGCCGCGATCGGCGAAGGTGACGGTCGCGCCGCGTGCGCCCGAGTCGAGCACCGGCACCTGGCGGTAGAGGCGGGCGACGAAGTCGCGCGCCTTGGCGTCGCTCCCGCCCGCCTGGCGCAGCGCATGGCCGTACGCGGCCAGGTAGCCCCAGCGCGCGCCGCCCGACGTCTTCGGGTTGGCGGTCACGACCGAGACGCCCGGCTTGACGAGGTCGCCCCAGTCGCGCACGCCTTTCGGGTTGCCCTTGCGCACGAGGAAGATGTAGGTGGAGGTGTAGGGCGAGCTGTTGTGGCGCAGCCGCTTCTGCCAGTCGGGCGCGACGAGCTTCGCCTTCGCGGCGATCTCGTCGATGTCGTACGCGAGCGCGAGCGTGACGACGTCGGCGTCGAGGCCGTCGATGACCGAGCGGGCCTGCTTGCCCGAGCCGCCGTGCGACTGCCTGACGGTAACGACATCGCCGGTCCGCGCCTTCCAGTACGCCGAGAACGCGGCGTCGTAGTGCTGGTAGAGCTCGCGCGTCGGGTCGTACGAGACGTTCAGCAGCGTGACGTCGGCCGCGTGCGCCGACAAGGCGACGAGGGCGAGCGCGAGGACCTCGAGCACGCGGCTCGGCAACGAACGGATCATCGGGGCTCCGCACGCGCGGCGAAGGCTGCGCGGTGACGACGCATGCTAGGCACCAGCGCCAGTGCGGCCAACGAACCATTCGTCGCATGCATATGCAGGAGGCTCTTATCATGCCGGCGATGAAACGAAGCGATATCGCCCGCGCTGCCGGCGCGGCGCTGCTGGTGCTCGGCGCTGCGCTCGCCGCGCAAGGTGCGCCGGCGGCGACGAAGCCTGCGTCGAAGCCCTCATCGAAGGCCGCGGGCTCGACCGCGGTGCTGAAGGTCACGCCGGTCGTCTACCGCGAGCGCCGACTCGCCAACGGCCTGCAGGTGATCACGGTCGAGAGCCATTCGAGCCCGACGGTCGCCGTCAACGTCGCCTATCACGTCGGCAGCCGGGAGGACCCGGCCGGCCGCTCGGGCTTCGCCCACCTCTTCGAGCACATGATGTTCAAGAGCACGACGAACCTGCGCGCCGAGCAGTTCGACCGCCTGACCGAAGACGTCGGCGGCTCCAACAACGCGTCGACCGGCGAAGACATGACCGAGTACCACGAGGTGGTGCCGTCGAATCACCTCGAGACGCTGCTCTGGGCCGAGGCCGAGCGGATGATGAATCTCCGGGTCGACGAGGCCAACTTCAAGTCGGAGCGCGCCGTCGTCGAGGAGGAGTACCGCCAGCGCGTGCTGGCCGCGCCGTACGGGCGCTTCTTCAGGGCGTTCTCGTCGGCGTCCTATCTCGAGCATCCTTACAAGCGGCCGGGCATCGGCAGCATCGAGGACCTCGAGGCGGCGACGGTGGCCGACGTCGTCGAGTTCCACGCGCGCCACTATCGGCCCGACAACGCGACGCTCGTCGTCGTCGGCGACTTCGAGCAGAAGCAGGTCGACGCATGGATCGACAAGTACTTCGGCCCGGTGCCCCGGCCCGCCGCGCCGCTGCCGCGCTTCGAGGCGAGCGAGCCGCCCTGGCAGAGCGATCGCGTCGCCAGGCTCTTCGGCCCGCAGGTGCCGCTGCCCGCGGTCGCGCTGACGTGGCTCGCACCGCCGGTGACGAGCCCCGACAGCCCGGCCCTGCAGGTCGCCGCCGCGGTGCTCGCGAGCGGCGAATCGTCGCGACTCAACCAGTCGCTCGTCTATCGCCAGCGCGTCGCGACGCAGGCCGGATTCAACGCCGATCTGCGCGTCGGTCCCGGCCTGCTCGTGGCCTATGCGATCGCCGCCGGCGGCAAATCGAACGCGGACGTCAGCGCGGCCCTGCTCGCCGAGGTGGCGCGCCTGGCCGGCACGCCGCCGACCGCGGCGGAGCTCGCCAAGGTCAAGACGCAGCTCGTCACCGAGGCCTTCACGTCGCGGCAGACAGCGCTCGGCCTCGCCTCGGCGATCGCCGACGCGGCGGTGCTCGAAGGCGATGCGGCACGCGTCAACACCGACCTCGACGACCTGCAGCGCGTGACCGCCGCCGACGTCCAGCGCGTCATGCGCAGGTACGTGCTCGGCGCGCACAAGGTGACGATCGACTATCGCCAGGAAGAGGTCGCGAAGAAATGAGATCGCCCGTTCGCCTCCTCCCCGAGCGCGCGCCGCGCTCGCTCGCGATCACGCTTGCACTGGTCGGCACCCTGGCGATCGCGCAGCCCTACACCACGCCGCCGCCGCCGGCCGCGCCGCGCCCGCTGATGATCGCCGCGCCGAGCGAGACGAAGCTCGCCAATGGCCTGCGCGTCATCGTCGCCCGGCGCGAGGGGGTCCCGCTGGTGAGCGCGGAGCTGGTCGCGCTCGCCGGAGCCGAGGCCGATCCGCCGAAGCTGGCGGGACTGGCATCGCTGAGCGCATCGCTGATGACGCAAGGCACGAAGCGACACAGCGCGCCCGAGCTCGCGGCGGCGGCCGAGGCGCTCGGCGGCTCGCTCGACAGCGGCGCGAGCTGGAACCAGTCGCTTGTCTCGATGACCGTGACGACGCCCAAGCTCGACGCCGCGCTCGCGCTCGTCGCCGAGGTGGCGCGCGAGCCGGTGTTCGCGCCCGAAGAGATCGAGCGCATCCGCACGCAGACGCTCGACGCGCTCAAGGTCGCGTACGCGAGCCCGGGAACGCTCGCCGGCCTGGTCGCCGAGCGCCTCGTCTACGGCGCGGGCGCGTACGGCCATCCGGCGTCGGGGACCCCGGAGTCGCTGCCGCGCATCGCACGCGACGATCTCGTCGCTGCGCACCGGCGTGCCTTTCGTCCGGACAACGCGGTGCTGATCCTGGCCGGCGACATCACGGCCGACGCCGGAGTCGCATTGGCACGGCGCCATTTCGGCACGTGGGCGGCGCCCGCGGAGCCCTCGCGCGGGCCGCCTGCCGCCGCGCCCGCGCCCGGCGGCCCGGCGACGGCGATCGTCGACATGGCGAAGTCGGGCCAGGCCGGCGTCGTCGTCGCCGTCGCGCTGCCCGAGCGCAGCGGCAGCGATCGCGCCACCGGCGCGGTGATGAATTCGGTGCTCGGCGGCGGCTATTCGTCGCGGCTGAACCAGGAGGTGCGCGTCAAGCGCGGCCTCAGCTACGGCGCCGGCAGCACGCTCGATGGACGCCGCGAGGCCGCGATCTTTCGCGTCGGCGTGCAGACCAAGAACGAGTCGACCGCCGAGGTCCTGGCGCTGGTCCAGGCCGAGATCGACCGGCTCATGAACGAGCCGATCCCCGCCGACGAGCTGGCCGCGCGCAAGCTGACGCTGATCGGCGCTTTCAGTCGCAGCGTCGAGACGACCGGGGGGCTGGCCACGGCCATTCGCGCCTTGGTCGTCGCGAACCGGGCTCCGGCCGAGCTGAAGGCGCGCATCGGCCAGCTCGAGGCGGTGACGGCCGCTGATATCCAGCGCTACGCCGCGGCGCATCTGGGCGCGCCCCATCGTCGGGTCGCGATCGCCGGCGAGGCGAGCGCCTTCGGCGCGGCGCTTCAGCCGGGCCAGCCGGGGCTGGTGACCGTGACGCAGGATGCGCTCGATCTCGAGCGCAGCGACGGGCTCAGCCGACGCTGACCGCCGCGGCGGCCCCGAGCCCTTGCGCCCGCGCCGGCTGGGGGCAAGGCAAACCCTTCGTACGACGACGGGCGTTTGCTGGGACAATAGTGCCCCCTGGCGGACGACGCATGCACCTTGCGTTCGGCGTCCGCCGACTCTCTTCAGGTACCTTGCCCATGGCCACCCGTCGCTCTGCTTCCCCGTCCAAAGGGCCAGCCGCTGCTGCGCCCACCGCCGCCACTCCCGCCGCCGCCACCCATGCCGCCCTCAAGCTGCGTCAGACGCAGGCCGAGTACGTCGCTGCCCGGCCGTCCGGCGAGCCGGGCGTCAAGCCGATGATGTCGAGCTCCAAGATGTATGTCTGCCGGCGCTGCCAGGCGAACTTCAAGACCGGTGACGGCAAGCCCGATTCGCGCCTGCCCGGCCTCGGCAAGTGCAACAAGTGCCTCGCCGCCCAAGCGGCGTCGGCACTCGCCGCCTAGACCCCTCGACCGGCGCTCAGCTCGCCCTGCCGCCGCGACGGTCGGCGGAAGCAAGCGCGGCCGGTGCCGCGACTTCCTTCCCGGTCTCGAGCGCCGATCGTCCCTCGGCATCCATCGCTTCGCGCCGTTCGGCAAGCGCCGCACGGTCGGTTGCCCGGATCTCTCCGCCGCACACCTCGAGCAACGCGAGGTACTCCGGAGAAAGCTCGTCATCGCCGTTCGGGCCGGCCTGGCGGCGCTCGCTTCGTCGACGTTCGTTCTGCACGCTCATGGCATCGGCCCAAGTCTCGGTGCTCGCCACCGTAGCGTGGCCGCCGCAGGCATTCTGTAGGACGCAGCCTCAAAAGCCCAGCGCGATTCGGAGGGTGTCGGCTGTCGGAATCCGCAAGTCGGACGATCGCTCTCGACGCCACGATTCATCGACTCACGGTCGGCGTCGCGGCGTCCTGGCGGGCGGAGCCGGCACGCGTGCCGTCGACTTGTCGGCCCTTGTAGCGGCCGTCGTCGCGGCAGGCGGCCGGGCCGCGCGCCGCGCGGGCTTGCGCTCACCGGCTTCCAGGCTTCCCGGGCTCGCTGACGTCCGCTTGCCGGGAGCGGCGGCCGTGCGCAGGCTGGCCCGCAACGCGGCGACGAGGTCGATGACCTGCGCGCCCGGCGCGGCCGTCGCCGGCTGCGCGACGACCTTGCGGCCCGCGATCTTGCGCTCGACCGCGGCCAGGATGCGCTGCTTCTCCTCGTCGACGAACCGGTGCGGGTCGTAGCCCTCCTCGGCGATCTGCTCGATCAGTCGCAAGGCAAGCGCGAGCTCGGTCTCGCCGACCGGGACGAGCTCGATGTCGAGGTCGTCGACCGCGCGCACTTCATCGGCGTAGAGCAGTTGCTGCAGCACGAAGCCGTCGCCCGCGGGCCGGATCTGGACGACGTATTCCTTCGCGCGCCAGGCCCACTTGGCGAGCGCGACCCGACCGCTCGCCTGCATGGCGGCGTGCAGCAGGCTGTAGGTCTTGCTGGCCCGCTGGTCGGGCGCGAGGTAGTACGCCTTGTCGTAGTAGATCGGATCGACGCTGCCCGCGGGGATGAACGAGACGATGTCGATCGTCGGCCGAGACGCCTCGGCGAGCGCCTTCAGCTCGGCGGAGGTGAACGTGACGAAGCGGCCCTTCTCGAACTCGTAGCCCTTGACGATCTGGTCGGTGCCGAGCGAAGCGCGCGACGCCGGCTCGTGCGAAGGGCGGCGCCACGCGGGTTCATCATCCTCTGCGGGCGGCTCGGCACGGCGCTCGCGAGGAAGCTCGCTCGACGCACGCGACGAGGCGCGCCGCGACGGCGTCGGCAAGGCGGGCGCGCCCGCCGATGGCGTCGCGGCGGGGGGCGGCGCCCGCTCTAACGCGCGCTCGTCGTCGGCCGGCGCGGCCTCTTCCTCGGCCAGCGCCGGCTCGTCGTCCGCCGCGACGTACTGGCGCCGCACCCGCTGGCCGGCGCGGGACAGCAGCTTGAAACGGACGGCAGCGCGGCTCTC
>DATIDZ010000329.1:0-2830 GCA_035456045.1 Caldimonas sp. | reverse complement strand
TACGCGATGCAGCCGTGCGCGTGGTGCGTGCTGCAACGCCTGATCTTCGCGGCGATCGGCGTCTTCGCCGTGCTCGGCCTCGTCTGGCGCGGCCCCGCGGGGGGAAGAGTCGCTGGCACGGTCGCTTTCCTGCTCGCCATCGCCGGCGTCGCGGCGGCGCTGTGGCAGCACTTCGTCGCCGCGAAGTCGGCCTCATGCAACCTCACCCTCGCCGACCGCATCGTGAGCGCGACTCAGCTCGATCGCCTGCTGCCCGACGTGTTCGAGGCGCGCGCGAGCTGCGCCGAGGCCTCCATCTCCCTGCTCGGGGTCCCATACGCGATCTGGTCGGCGCTCGCCTTCGCCGTCTGCACGATCGTCCTGGTCCTCATCCTGCGCAGGAGCGCCTGAGGTCGGAAGACGGACCGTGTCCGCCGATAGCGACGACGCCGCCGACATCGCCGCGACCGTCGCGACGCTGTTCCGGCGCGACTCGCGCAAGGTGCTGGCGACGCTCATCCGCCTGCTCGGCGACTTCGACATCGCCGAGGAAGCGATGCAGGACGCGTTCAAGGCGGCGGTCGAGCAGTGGCCTCGCGACGGCATCCCCGCCAACCCGGTGCCCTGGCTGGTCTCGGCCGGCCGCTTCAAGGCGATCGACGGCATCAGGCGACGCGCCCGCTTCGAGCCGATCGACGGTGACGTCGCCACCGCGGTCGAGGCGATTGCCGACGGCGCAGCGCGCTGGGACGAAGGCGAGGAGATCGCCGACGACCCGCTGCGTCTCGTCTTCACGTGCTGCCATCCTTCGCTGTCGGGGGATGCGCAGGTCGCGTTGACGCTGCGCGAGATCTCGGGCCTGACCACCGAGGAGATCGCGCGCGCGTTCCTGGCGCCGCCGGCGACGCTGGCGCAGCGCATCGTTCGCGCCAAGGCAAAGATCCGCGCCGCCCGCATCCCGTACAAGGTGCCCGATGCCAGCGAGCTCGGCGAACGACTCGCGAGCGTGCTGCGCGTGATCTACCTCGTCTTCAACGAAGGCTATTCGGCGTCGGCCGGGTCGTCGCTGACGCGCGCCGACCTGTCGGCCGAAGCGATCCGGCTCGGCCGGCTCGTCGTCGAGCTGCTGCCCGAGCGCGAAGCGATGGGGTTGCTCGCGCTGATGCTGCTGCAGGAATCCCGCCGTCCCGCGCGCACCGGGCCGAACGGCGAGCTCGTCACGCTCGAGGCGCAGGACCGGTCGCTGTGGAACCGGGCGCAGATCGAAGAAGGGCTGGCGTGGGTCGAACACGCGCTCGCGCCGGAGCCGACCCCGTCGCCTCGTCGCGCTGCCGGCGCCGCGGCCGCGACACGTCGCCCTGGCTCGCCCGCAACGCGATTCGGTCCGTATGCGCTGCAGGCGGCCATCGCCGCGCTCCACGCGAGCGCGGCCAGCGCGCAGGTCACCGATTGGGCCGAGATCGTCGGCCTGTACGACGTCCTGACCCGGCTGCAGCCGACGCCCGTGGTCGCGCTCAACCGGGCCGTCGCGGTCGCGATGCGCGACGGCCCCGCCGCCGGGCTGCCGCTGATCGAGACGCTGCTCGCCGACGGCCAGCTGCAGGACTATCACCTCGCCCATGCGGCGCGTGCCGACATCTGTCGCCGCCTCGGCCGCCATGCGGACGCGCGGGCGTCGTACGAACGCGCGCTCGCCCTCGTCCGCCAGGAGCCCGAGCGCGAGTTCCTCGCCGCCCGCCTGCGCGACCTGCCGCCCTGATGTCGATCGCGCCGAGCGCCGTTCGACCAGTCCCGTGATCCCTGCCAAGGACGACCGATGAAATACCTCTGCCTGGTCTACCTCGAAGACGCCAAGCTGCATGCCGTCCCCGACCGCGAGTGCCTCGCCGCGAGCCAGGGGCTACGCGCCGAAGGCCGCGTCGTCGCCGCCGAAGCGCTGCACCCCGTGCAGACGGCGACGACGCTGCGCCTGCGCGACGGCCAGCTGACGATGACCGACGGCCCGTTCGCCGAGACCAAGGAGCAGCTAGCCGGCTTCTACCTCTTCGATGCGGCCGACCTCGACGAGGCGGTGGCGCTGGCCGCGCGCATTCCACCGGTGCGCACGGGGAGCATCGAGATCCGCCCGGTGCGCGAGCTCGACCCGAGCCGCTGACGAAGCCCGGCGCAGCGCGCCGCGCCGCGGGACCATGCCGTGCTGCGGGCTAGCTCGCGTCGGCCGCGACGACGCGGGTCGCCTTCGGGATCGCGTCCTGGCGCCGGCCCTTGCGCGCGCGCCGGCCGACGTAGGGCTCGAGCGCAACGCCGCGCAGCAGCTCGTCGCGCGCCTTGCCGCCGCGGCCGGTGCCGTCGACGCGCAGTGCCGACGCGAACACCGCGACGCTGACGAGCGCGTCGTTGTCGTCGAGATCGACCAGCGTCAGGCCGCGGCCGCCGTTGCCTTGCAGCTTGAGCTCGTCGAGCGCGAAGACCAGGAGCCGGCCGGTGAGCGTGAGGCAGGCGACGCGCGCCGCGCTGGCGTGGACGACCGCCGGCGGCAGCGGCTTCTCGCCGTCCTCGAGCGCCAGGAAGGCCTTGCCGCCGCGCTGCCGCGAGAGCAGGTCCGAGGCGCGAGCGAGCAGGCCGAAGCCGCCGGTGCCCGCGAGCATCAGCACCTCGCCTGGCGCGCCGGCGAAGTAGTGCGCCGGCTGCGTGCCGGCCTCGAGGTCGATCAACGACGTGACCGGCTGGCCGTCGCCCCGCCCGCTGGGCAGGCTCGCCACCGCCACCGAATACACCCGGCCGTTGCTGCCGAAGACGAGCAGCGCGTCGACGCTGCGGCACGCGAACGTGCCGTAGAGCGCATCGCCGG
>DATIDZ010000328.1:0-13996 GCA_035456045.1 Caldimonas sp. | reverse complement strand
GCGACGAGCGGCCGGCGGCCGGGACGATTGTCGTCGTCCCGGCAAGCGCCGCGCCGCTTCGTCAGATCTCCTCGTAGAGCGGCAGCGTCAGGAACTCGGCGAAGGCGTCCTGCGTGCTCATCTGCGTGAAGATCTCGGCGGCGCGATCGAACTTGCCGACGAAGCCGCCGGCCTTGATCTTGGCGAGCTCCTCGGGAACGAGCTGTCGAACGAGGTCGGCGGTCACCTTGCGGCCGTCGTCGAGGACGCCCTTGGGCGAGCGGATCCACTGCCACACCTGCGAGCGGCTGATCTCGGCCGTCGCCGCGTCTTCCATCAGGTTGTGGATCGGCACGCAGCCGTTGCCGGCCAGCCAGGCGCCGAGGTAGTGGATGCCGACGTTGATGTTCATGCGCAGGCCGGCTTCGGTGATCGGCTGCTCCGGCTTGAAGTCGAGCAGCTGCGCCGCCGTGACCTCGACCTCGGGCTTCTGCTTGTCGAACTGGTTCGGGCGGTCGCCGAGGACCGCGACGAACTCCTTCATCGACGCCTCGACCAGCCCCGGGTGCGCGACCCAGCCGCCGTCGTAGCCGTCGGTCGCGTCGCGACGCTTGTCGGCGATGATTCCGGCCATCGCGGCCTCGTTCTTCACCGGATCGTTCTTGATCGGGATGAGCGCGCTCATGCCGCCGATCGCCGGCGCGCCGCGCTTGTGGCAGGTCTTCAGCAGCAGCAGCGCATAGGCGCGCATGAACGGGGCCGTCATCGTGACCTTGGCGCGATCGGCGAGGCAGAAGTCGCGGTCGCGGCTGAACTTCTTGATGCAGCTGAAGATGTAGTCCCAGCGGCCGGCGTTGAGGCCGGCGGAGTGCTCGCGCAGCTCCCACAGGATCTCGTCCATCTCGAAGGCGGCGAGGATCGTCTCGATGAGCACGGTCGCCTTGATCGTCCCTTGCGGGATGCCGAGCTCGCTCTGGGTCATCACGAAGATGTCGTTCCACAGGCGCGCCTCGAGGTGGCTCTCGAGCTTGGGCAGGTAGAAGTACGGACCGGCGCCGCGTGCGAGCAGCTCCTTCGCGTTGTGGAACATGAAGAGGGCGAAGTCGAAGATGCCGCCCGCGACGCGCTGGCCGTCGACCGTCACGTGCTTCTCGTCGAGGTGCCAGCCGCGCGGGCGCACCTGCAGCGTCGCGATCTTGTCGTTGAGCCGGTACGACTTCGCCCCGGCCGGCGACGACTGCTCGAACGAGAGCGTGCGCCGGATCGCCTGGCCGATGTTGATCTGGCCCTGGATCTGGTTCGTCCACAACGGCGAGTTCGAATCCTCGAAGTCGGTCATGTACGAGTCGGCGCCCGAGTTGAAGGCGTTGATGACCATCTTGGCGTCGACCGGGCCGGTGATCTCGACGCGCCGGCAGTGAAGCGCCGGCGGCACGGGCGCGATCTTCCAGTCGCCGGCGCGGATCGACGCCGTCGAGGCGAGGAAGTCGGGGCGCTCGCCGGCGTCGAGTCGCTTGGCGCGCTCGACGCGCGCCGCGAGCAGCTCCTTCCGGCGCGGCTCGAAGGCGCGGTGCAGCTTGGCGACGAGCGCGAGCGCCGGCGGCGTCAGCACGGTCTCGAAGCCGGGAAGGATGGGTGCGTTGATCGCCATTGCGGCGGGCAGGGTGAGCGTCATGGGGAAGGTCCTTGGGAGGCGAAGAAATCGAGAACGTCGGTGAGCCGGGTGCCGATGCGCGTCGGGCGCGCGCCGAGCTCGTCGAGGGGCACGCCGAAGCGGTTGATCCAGAGCGTCGTGTAGCCGAACCAGGTCGCTCCGATCGCGTCCCAGCAGTTGCTCGAGACGAACAGCACCTGCGCCGCGTCGAGCCCGAGCGCGCGGGTGCCGAGCGCATAGGTCGCGGGGTCGGTCTTGAACCGGCCCGTGCCGGCGACGCTCAGGACCGGGTCGAGCAGCTCGGCGAGGCCGGCGTGGCGGACGACGGCCGCGAGCATGCCGGGGTCGCCGTTGCTGAGCACGCCGGCGCGGATGCCGCGCCGGCGCAGCTCGACGAGGACCCCGTGGTTCTCGGCGAAGGGCGAAAGCCGCTCGTAGGCGCCCATCAGCTCGCGCTCGGCGCCGTCGTCCAGGGCGAGGTCGAAGCGGCGCGCGGCGTAGCGCAGGGCGGCGCGGGTGCAGTCGGCGAAGCTGCGCGTCTGGCCGCTCATCGACACCAGCCGCGTGTACTCGATCTGCTTGTCGCGCCAGAGAACACCGAGGCGCTCGCCCATGCCGGGGAACAGGCGCTCGGCGACGACGCCGACGCTGTAGACGTCGAACAGCGTCCCGTACGCGTCGAACAGTACGGCCCGCGGCGCGCAATGGGGCTGGGAGTCCATGGCGCTAATTTATGCGAAGCGCCGGACCTCCCGAGTCATGCGAAGCGCCGGACCCTCCCAGCGACCCGAGGACGCCCGCAAGCCATCGCGTGCCGGCGGGGACGCGCCGGTCTGGCCCGCGCGGGCCGATGCCGGGCGCACATCGCTTGCCGGCGGGACCGCGCGGCTCAGGCCGCCGCGGGCCGATCCCGGCGAATCGAGGCGGCGTGGCGCCGCCGCTGTCGCTTACTTCGCGGCCGCGTCAGCGACGCACTTCTTGGTGAAGCTCGTCTTGGCCGCGCCGGCCAGCTTCTTCTCGGCGGCCTGCGCATCGCACGCTGCCGCGCTGCCGCCGCCGGCGTCGGCCTCGCACTTCTTCACGAAGCTGGTCTTGGCGGCGCCCGCGAGCTTCTTCTCGGCCGCCTGGGCGTCGCACGACGCGCTGGCGCTGGCGCCGGCATCCGTCTCGCATTTCTTCATGAAGCTGGTCTTGGCGGCGCCCGCGAGCTTCTTCTCGGTCGCCTGGGCCTCGCATCCGGCCATGCCCTTGGCCATGCCCTTGCTCGCGCCGCTCGCGGCCATGCCGGGCGCTTCCTTGTGGGAATTGGCGAACGCCGAGGTCGAGAGGGCCAGGGTCAGGGCCGCGGCCAGCGTGATCAGTTGCTTCATGAACGTCTCCGGGAAATGTTTCGAAGCCACGCGATCGCGCGGCAGCCGGGGCGGATTGGATCACACGCCGACGCGCACCGACAAGCCGAAGAAGCGACGACAACCGCGCCGGCGCGCCGTGCGTTGCCCGCCGCTAGAAGATCCGGCGCGGATGCGCCAGCGCCTCGTGCGCCGAGTGCAGCCGCCGCACGAGCACCTTGATGAAGGAATCGTGGAACAGGTGGCGCGTGTTCGGGCTCAGCTGGAACAAGGTGTCGGGCGTGAACGAGATCGTCGTCGCCGGCTCGGTGACGATGACGTCGGTGCTGTGCTTCTTCAGCTCCGCGCTCGGCGCCAGGTAGGCCATCTCGCCGACCGACGTGCCCGCGCCGAGCTGGGCGACCTTCTTGCCGTCGCGGAACACCTCGACCTCGCCCTGCGCCATGATGTGGAAGCTGTTGCCTTCCTCGCCCTTCCTGTAGAGCGCGTGGCCGAAGTGGAAGCGCTGCCACTTGGCGCGATGGACGACCTCCCACAGCTCGACATCGCCGAAGTTCTGGAAGAACTCGAGCGTTCGCAGCAGCGTGAAGCGCTCGGAGTCGAGCACGCCCTGGAACTGGCCGCGCGGCACCTGCTGCGTCGTGACCAGCGAGGAAATTGCGTTCGCGAACTCCTCCCAGTCGGCGTAGCGCTGACCCGGCTGCTTGGCGAGCGCCTTCTGGATCACCTCGTCGAGGCCGGCGGTGACGCCTGAGCGCAGGCCGATCAGCGACTGCGGCTTGACGTTGTAGATCTGATGCATCATGGCCGACTGCACCTGCGCGTCGAAGAGCGGCCGGCCGGCGATGAGGTGGTAGAGGACGGCGCCGAGCGAGTAGACGTCGGCGCGGCAGTCGAGGGTGCCGCCGTCGAGCTGCTCGGGCGACATGTAGGCGAGCGAGCCGACGCGATGGATCTGCGTCACGTCGGAGCCGAGGTTGAGGACGCTGCCGAAGTCGCTGATCTTGACGTCGGTGATCGTTCCGTTCGTGAGAACCGCGAGCAGGTTCGCCGGCTTGACGTCGCGGTGGATCAGGCCCTGGCGATAGACGTAGCCGAGCGCCATCGCGCACTTGAAGCCGATCTCGACGATCAGCTCGAGCGAGAGCAGCTGGTCGGCGCGACAGTACGGCCGCAGCGTGCTGCCGGCGACGTATTCCATGACCAGGTAGGGCGCCACCGGGTCGGGAACGGCGTCGAAGATCTGGACGACGTTGGGATGCTGGAGCCGGCCGACGAGCGCCGCCTCGGCGGCGAAGAACCGCTCGGAGTAGTGGCTGTCGACCGGATCGCCCGCGGTCCCGGCGCGCACTCGCTTGATGGCGACGTTCCTGCGCTGGAAGTCGTCGTAGCCGAGGAAGACCTCGCTGGTCGCGCCGTCGCCGAGCCGGCCGATGATGCGGTACTTGCCGATGTGCGACGGCAGCGCCGCGGCCCCGGCCGAGGCTTCGGCAGAGGCGGGGGCGGACAGCGCGACGGACATGGTGGGCGGTCTGGAGGGCCATTCTTGCATCGGCGACGACCGCACGGCACGAAGGCCACGCGCCGGACTTCACGCTTGCGCGTGACTTCTCGTTACCCGCAGCGTCGTTGCGAGGCCGCCTCGTAGAATTCCCTCGATGATGTCGGCCCGTGAAGAACTGCTCGACGCGCTGCGCGCGGCGATGGCCGAAGTCAGCCCCGGCCACACGCTGGCCGCGAGCTTCGAGACGCCCAAGCAAGCCGACCACGGCGACCTGGCGGTCACCGCGGCGATGCCGCTCGCCAAGGCGCAGAAGCGCAATCCGCGCGAGGTCGCTGCCGAGCTGATCGCCGCGCTTCGTGCCAAGACCGCGGTCGAGCGCTGGGTCGAGTCGATCGCGGTCGCCGGTCCCGGCTTCATCAATTTGCACTTGCGCGCGGCGGCACGCCAGCGCGTCGTCGCCGAGGCGCTGGCCGCCGGAGCGGCGTTCGGAACGAGGCCGCCGAGCGGCGAGCCCGGGATCGTCGAGTTCGTCTCGGCCAACCCGACCGGCCCGCTGCACGTCGGCCACGCGCGCCAGGCCGCCCTCGGCGACGCGATATGCAACCTGCTCGAGACGCAGGGCCGCCGCGTCGTGCGCGAGTTCTATTACAACGACGCCGGCGTGCAGATCGCGACGCTGGCGGCCTCGGTGAAGGCCCGTCTCGACGGCCTCAAGCCCGGTGACCCCGACTGGCCGGAGTCCGCGTACAACGGGGACTATGTCGCCGACATCGCCGCCGACTTCCTCGCCAGGAAGACCGTTCGCGCCGACGACCGCGAGTTCACCGCGTCGGGCCGCGCCGACGACCTCGACGGCATCCGCCAGTTCGCCGTCGCCTACCTGCGCCACGAGCAGGACCTCGACCTGAAGGCGTTCGGCGTGCGCTTCGACAACTACTACCTCGAGTCGAGCCTGTACGAGAGCGGCCGCGTCGAGGCGACGGTCGCGCGGCTGATCGCCGCCGGCAAGACCTACGAGGACGGCGGCGCGCTCTGGCTGCGCACCACCGACTACGGCGACGACAAGGACCGCGTCATGCGCAAGTCCGACGGCAGCTACACCTACTTCGTGCCCGACGTCGCTTATCACCTCGCCAAGTTCGAGCGCGGCTTCACGACCGCGATCAACATCCAGGGAACCGACCACCACGGCACGATCGCACGAGTGCGCGCCGGGCTGCAGGCGGCTGGAGCCGGCGTGCCGACCCGCTATCCCGAGTACGTCCTCAACACGATGGTGCGGGTCGAGCGCGGCGGCGAGGAGGTCAAGATCTCCAAGCGCGCCGGCAACTACGTGACGCTGCGCGACCTGATCGAGTGGACCAGCCGCGACGCGGTGCGCTTCTTCATGCTGAGCAGGAAGGCCGACACCGAGTTCACGTTCGACGTCGACCTCGCGCTCAAGCAGAACGACGAGAACCCGGTCTTCTACGTCCAGTACGCGCACGCGCGCATCTGCTCGGTGCTCGAGCAGTACACCGCGCAGGGCGGCGACGCGACGACGCTGGCAGGCGCCGACCTCGAGCGCCTGGTCGCGCCGAGCGAGACCGCGCTGCTGAGGAAGCTCGCCGACTACGAGCCGATGCTCGCGGCGGCGGCGGCGACGCTCGCGCCGCACGAGGTCGCGTTCTACCTGCGCGAGCTGGCGGCCGCCTTCCACAGCTACTACGGCGCGGAGCGATTCCTCGTCGACGATCCCGAACTGGCGCGCGCCCGCCTGGCGTTGCTCGCGGCGACGCGCCAGATCATCCGCAACGCGCTCGCCGTCCTCGGCGTCAGCGCGCCGGAGCGCATGAAGAGAGAGACAGACCCGGCATGAAGGCACCTCCCGCCCCTCCACGCTCCGCCCAGCGCGGCGGCTTCCTCATCGGCCTCGTCGTCGGCCTCCTCATCGGCCTGGCCGCGGCGTTGGCTGTCGCGCTGTACGTGACGAAGGCACCGAATCCGTTCGTCAACAAGGTCCCGGCGCGGACGACGACGCAGGACGCGGCCGAGGCGGAGAAGAACCGCAACTGGGACCCGAACAGCGCGCTCGCCGGCCGCAACCCCGCGCCGGGCGCGTCGGGCGTCGCCAGCGGCGACAGCACGATGCCGGCGCCGGTCCGGCCCCCGGTCGCAACCCCGGCCAGCGCGGAGCCGGTCGCTCCGGCGGTGGCGGCGCGCCCCTCGCTGGGCGCGGCCAGCAGCGCGGTCGCCCGCGCGTCTGCGCCCCGGGCCGCATCTCAGCCGGTCGCGTCGACGCTCGCCGCGGGCGCCTTCACGTATTTCGTGCAAGCCGGCGCTTACTCCCGAAGCGAGGACGCTGAACAGCAACGCGCCAAGCTGGCGATGCTCGGGGTCGAAAGCCGCCTCACCGAGCGCGAGCAGGCCGGAAAGATGGTCTATCGCGTCCGCGTCGGTCCGTTCGAACGACGCGAAGATGCGGAAAACGCCAAGGAAAGGCTGGGCGACTCGGGGGTCGACTCGGCGCTGGTGGCCGTTCAGAAGTAAGGTCCGCCTCCTTGCCCGCTCGCCCTCGCGAGCCCTGCAGCCTCCCATGACACTGACCCGCCGCGATTTCTCCAGTGGCCTGCTCGGCGCAGGCCTGGGCACCGCCCTGCCCGCGGCTCGTGCGCAGTCCGGACCGACCGAAGGCGTGAACTACGTTCGCCTCGCCGAGCCGGCGCCGGCAGCGGGCGGCGGCAAGATCGAGGTGATCGAGTTCTTCTGGTACGAGTGCCTGCACTGCAATGCGCTCGAGCCGGGGCTCGACGCCTGGTCCCGGCGCCTGCCGGAAGACGTCGTCCTGCGACGTGTTCCGGTGTGGTTCCGCGAGGAGCCGTTCGGCCCGCAGCAGCGCCTCTTCTACACGCTCGAGGCGCTCGGCCTCGTGCCGACGCTCCATCGCAAGGTCTTCCACGCGATCCACGTCGAGCGCACCCGGCTGCGCACGCCGGAAGACATGGCCGCGTTCGCGCTCAGGAACGGCGCCGATCCGATCGGCTTCATGACGACGTACAACTCGTTCGGCGTCCAGACGAAGTCCCATCAGGCACGCCAGACCGCGGCGGCCTACAAGATCGACGCGGTGCCTGCGATGGGCGTCCAGGGCCGCTACTACACCAACGGCAACCTCGCCAACGCGGGCTTGCCGCCCGGACCGATCGATCGCGTGCTCGGCGTCGTCGATGCGCTCATCGGCAAGGTCCGACAGGGGAGCCGGGCCTAGACCCGTCGTCGCTCCCGCGCGCCGACGCGGGACCTGCGGAGCAATTCACGGCGGCGCTCGCCGGCTCGTGGCATAGAATGGCCTGCAAGATTCATGCCGCTATGCGGAACCGCGCGTCGCGGCCACTGCCCCACCTCCTTGTCGATGTTCCGCTCCTTCGCACTCGTCTTTGCCGGCCTGGCCTTGTCGGCCGCGTCCGTGCAGGCCGAGAAGGCCGACCGCTTCAAGCCCCTCAACGTCGAGGCCGACCTGCCCGGCAAGATCGACCTGCTCAACCAGTACGTCGTCTTCAACGGCAACGTCGTCGTGACCAAGGGAACGATGACGATCCGGGCCAACCGGATCGAGGTTCGCGAGTCGCCCGACGGCTATCACACCGCCGTCGCGTACGGCTCGCCGAGCCAGCACGCGACCTTCCGGCAGAAGCGCGATGCGCCCGACGAGTACATCGCCGGGGACGCCGAGCGGCTCGAGTACGACGGCAAGTCGGACGTCATCCGCTTCGTCAACAACGCGTCGGTTCGGCGGCTGCGCGGCAGCGAGACCAGCGACGAGATCTCCGGCAACCTCGTCACCTACGACAGCGGCACCGAGGTGTTCAATGTCACGGGCGGCGCGCCGGCGACGGCGGCGAACCCGAGCGGGCGCGTCCGTGCCGTCCTCACGCCCAGGGAAGGCAGCGCCGCGGCCGCCGAGGCAGCGCGCGCGGCCAGCGCCGCCACGAGCGCGCCGCCGCAGCTGCGCACCGCGCCGTCGCTCGGGGACAAGCGATGACGGCGACCACCAACGCCGGCCCGGCACCGCACCGCCTCGAAGCGCACGGGCTGCGCAAGGCCTACGGGTCGCGCAACGTCGTCGACGGCGTGCGCCTCAGCGTCAACAGCGGCGAGGTCGTCGGCCTGCTCGGCCCGAACGGCGCCGGCAAGACGACGAGCTTCTACATGATCGTCGGCCTGGTCCGCCCCGACGGCGGCGCGATCACGATCGAGGGGCGCCGGGTCGAGCGCATGCCGATCCACAAGCGCTCGCGCCTCGGCCTGTCGTACCTGCCGCAGGAGCCGTCGATCTTCCGCAAGCTCGACGTCGAGGAGAACATCCGCGCCGTCTTGGAGCTGCAGGTGGGGCCCGACGGCAGGCCGCTTCCGAAGGCCACCATCGCGGAAATGCTCGAGCGGCTGCTGCGCGACCTCTCGATCGAGAAGCTGCGCGCCTCGCCGGCGCCGGCGCTCTCGGGTGGCGAACGGCGCCGCGTCGAGATCGCGCGCGCGCTGGCGACGCAGCCGCGCTTCATCCTCCTCGACGAGCCGTTCGCCGGCATCGACCCGATCGCGGTGATCGAGATCCAGCGGATCATCGGTTTCCTCAAGGAGCGCGGCATCGGCGTGCTCATCACCGATCACAACGTGCGCGAGACGCTCGGCATCTGCGATCGCGCCTACATCATCAGCGACGGCCGCGTCCTCGCCGAGGGAACGCCCGCGGAAATCGTCGCCAACGCCGACGTCCGCAAGGTCTACCTCGGCGAGCACTTCAGGATGTAGCCCGTGAAGCAGACGCTTCAAGTCAGGCTCTCCCAGCATCTGGCGCTGACGCCGCAGCTGCAGCAGTCGATCCGGCTGCTCCAGCTGTCGACGCTCGAGCTGCACCAGGAAGTCGAGCAGATGCTCGAGCAGAACCCCTTCCTCGAGGCCGAGGAAGAGACCGCGCCCGCGTTCGAGCCGCTGGCCGAGCGCTTGACGAGCAACGAGCGCGCCGGCGAGCGCGAATCCGAGCGCGCCGCCGAGCCGGGCGGCGACGGCGGCGACGCCGAGCCGGCCGCGATCGACGGTGCCGCCGAGTTCGGCGGCACGGACCGCGACGACTGGGAGAACGGCACCGAGCGAGACGACTTCGACGGCATCCGCGAGACGCCGGGCAAGACGCGCACCAACAACGATTTCGACGACAGCGACGACAGCGACCGCGACAGCGCCGCGCAGAGCCTCCAGGATCACCTGCGCGATCAGCTCGCGGGCATGCGCCTGGCTCCCGCGGACGCCGCCGCGGTGCTCGTCCTGATCGACTCGCTCGACGACGACGGCTACCTCGCCGATCCGCTCGAGGAGATCGCCGAGCGCCTGATCGCGAGCGGCCTGACGCCCGACATCGGCGACGACGTCGACGACGAGCCCGGCGCCGTCGAGCCGCTGCTCGCCCACCTGCGCTGCGCCCTGCGCTACCTGCAGAGCATGGAGCCGACCGGCGTCGGCGCGCGCGACCTCGCCGAGTGCCTGACGCTGCAGCTGCGCACGCTCGAGCGCTCCGAGGCGCAGGCCATCGCGATCATCGTCTGCAAGAGCCACCTGCCGCTGCTCGCCAAGCGCGACCTCAAGAAGCTGATGGCCGTGACCGGTGCCGACGAGACGCTGCTGCGCGAGGCGCAGGCGCTCATCGTGGCGCTCGAGCCCAAGCCGGCGCGGCCGTTCGCGCGCGCCGAGGCGAACATCGTCGTTCCCGACGTCATCGTCCAGAAGTCCGGGCGCGGCTGGAAGGTCCAGCTCAACCCCGACGTGATGCCGAAGCTGCGCATCAACGACCTCTACGCGAGCGCGATCCGCCAGCACCGGGGCACGGGCGCGCTCAACGGCGCCGGCCCGGGCCTCAACTCGCGCCTGCAGGAAGCGCGCTGGTTCGTGAAGAACATCCTGCAGCGCTTCGACACCATCCAGCGGGTCTCGCAGGCGATCGTCGAGCGGCAGAAGAGCTTCTTCACCCACGGCGCGATCGCGATGAAGCCGCTCGTCCTGCGCGAGATCGCCGACGAGCTTGGCCTGCACGAATCGACGATCTCGCGCGTGACGACCGCGAAGTACATGTCGACGCCTTTCGGCACCTTCGAGCTCAAGTACTTCTTCGGCTCGTCGCTCGGCACCGACGCCGGCGGCACGGCGTCGAGCACGGCGGTGCGGGCGCTGATCCGCCAGATCGTCGCTGCCGAGGATCCGGCCAAGCCGCTCTCCGACAGCCAAATCTCGCAGATGCTCGACGAGCAGGGGATCCAGGTCGCCCGGCGCACCGTCGCGAAGTACCGCGAGGCGCTGAAGATCGCCCCGACGCAGCTGCGCAAGGCGATGTAGGGTCGCTCAACGCGCCGGCCTGGCGCGCCCCTCGAAGGCGAGCGTCGTCTTGTCGACGTCGATCAGCGGCCCGAGCTCGTAGACGTTGCGGTAGCCGTAGCCGTAGAGCGCGACGTAGGTGGCCAGGTTGAGCGACGCGCCGGGCAGCTTCGAGGGAAACGCGAAGGGCGCCCCGATGAAGTTGTTGTTGCAGTAGATGAGGATGCGCGTGTTCCGGTCGGGCAGCGCCTCGGCGAGCGACGGGACCGCGATGTCGGGGAAGCTCAGGTTGATCGCCCCGGCGACGTGCAGCTCGTCGAACTTCGCCTGGCTGCGCGCGTCGAGGACGACCGTTCCCGGCTCGCGGCTCATGCGGATGAACTCGGCCTGCGAGACGCGACGGTCGGCCCGATGGGCGAGCGCATCCTTGACGGTGCGAAGGTAGGCGTCGTCGTCGATCGCCGGATTGATAATCGCCGCACGGTGGTCGGCGACGCCTCGCGCTGCGGCGCTCAAGGTCGCGAAGAACGCCAGCATCGCCAACAGCGCCACCAGCGAGACCGCGAGCCGTTTCGTCGAGTGTTCCAAGAAGGCCTCCCTCACGACGCCGTGGTTGCACGGCTGCCCTGGCTCAACGTCGGTCCGTGCCGGCCTGTTGACCTCCCGCGCCGACCGCTCGTCCTGCGCTCGCTTCTATCGGCCTGACCATGCCCCTGCCTCTCTTCCTTCCCTGCGCTGCCGGCGTCGAGGCCCTGCTCGCCGACGAGGTCGCGCGCCTGCTGCCCGAGGCGGCGGTGCGTGCAGGGCGCGGGGGCGTCGCCCTCGCCGGCGAACCGCACGAGGTGATGGTGCTCAACCTCGAGAGCCGGCTCGCGCAGCGGGTGCTGATCGAGGTCGGCGAAGGTCCCTACCGCGACGAGAACGACCTCTACGCGCTCGCCCGCGACGTCGCCTGGTCCGACTGGATCACGCCGCGCCAGACGCTGCGCGTCGACAGCACGTCGCAGCGCAGCCCGTTGAAGAGCCTCAACTTCGCCGCCTTGCGGGTCAAGGACGCGGTCTGCGACCGGATGCGCGACGAGCACGGCGAGCGGCCGAGCGTCGACACGGTGCGGCCGGACCTGCGCGTCGTCATGCACGTCGGCGCCGAGCGCGCCGCGATCTACGTCGACAGCTCCGGCGAGTCGCTGTTCAAGCGCGGCTGGCGCGAGGACCAGGGCGATGCACCGCTGAAGGAGACGCTCGCGGCGGCGATGCTCGCCGCGGCCGGCTGGCGCGGCACGCCGGCCGAGGGCGGCGCGCTGCACGACCCGTGCTGCGGCTCGGGGACGATCGCGATCGAGGCGGCGCAGATCGCGATGGACCTTGCGCCGGGGCGGCTGCGCCGGTTCGCGTTCGAGCGACTGCTGCCGTTCGCGACGCCGGAGCGGCGCGCCGATCTGCAGCGCCTCAAGTCGAAGGCCGCCGCGCGCGTCCATCCGGCGCAGGTGCCGATCTTCGCCAGCGACGTCTCGTTCCGCATGGTCGACTTCGCCCGACGAAACGCCGAGCGCGCCGGCGTCGCCGACGCGATCGTCTTTCACGGCGGCGACGCGCTCGAACGGCCCGCGCCGCCGCTGCCGGCCGACCTGCCGGGAACGCTCATGGTTAACCCGCCGTACGGCGAACGCATCGAAGTCGCCGGCAAGGCGCGGCAAGGTGTGGCGCGGCTCGACCTCGGGCGCAGCCGCGGCCCGGCCGGCGTCGACGCGCGGGCCGCGAGCGGCGGCGAGGGCGACCCCGCAAGCGACCGCGATGCACCGAGCGACTTCTTCCCTCGCCTGGCGGCGCACTGGAAGCACGCCTACACGGCGCACCCGGCCGGGTGGACAGCGTGGGTCCTGAGCCCCGACATGAAGCTGCCGAGCGCGATGCGGCTGAAGGAATCGCGCCGCGTGCCGATGTGGAACGGCCCGATCGAGTGCCGCCTGTTCCGCTTCGATCTCGTCGCCGGCTCGGCGCGGGGCGCGACCCGGCCGTAGAGGCGTCGCGCGCTAGGCCGGACGCGCCCTGACGTTCGCGCGCCGCCACAGCGCGAACCAGGCGAGCGCTGCGGCGGTCAGGACCACCGGCACGATCGAGCCCAGGTTGAGCCAGGTCCACCCCTGCGTCGTCACGAGGGCGCCGGAGCTGAACGACGTCAGGGTCATCGTCGTGAAGATGGTCGTGTCCATGGCGGCCTGCGCGCGCGTCTTCTCCTCCGGCCGGTACGCCGTGGTGACCAGCGACGTGCCGCCGATGAAGAGGAAGTTCCAGCCGACGCCCAGGGTGAACAGCGCGACCAGGAAGCGCTCGAGCTCGACGCCCGAGAGCGCGACGGCGATGCAGATCCCGTAGAGGACGACGCCCACGGCCATCACGCGCACGGCGCCGAAGCGGCGAATGAGGTTGCCGGTGAAGAAGCTCGGCACGAACATGCCGAGCACGTGCCACTCGAGGACGAGCGCGGTGTTGACGAAGGGGTGCGAGCACACCGCCATCGCGATCGGCGTCGCCGCCATCAGCAGGTTCATCACGCCGTAGCCGAAGGCGCAGGCGCAGGCGGCGACGAGGAACACCGGCTGCGCCACGATCTCGCGCAGCGGTCGTCCGGGCGCCGCTGCGCTCGGCGCGGCCAGGGGCGGAAAGCGGATCCAGGAGATCGTCGCCAGCGAGCACAGCGCGACGACGGCGAGCGCGGCGTACGCGCCGGCGAACTCCGTCGCCAGCAAATTGCGCGTCGAGCGCGCCAGGTTCGGGCCCGCGACCGCACCGATGATGCCGCCGGCGAGCACCCACGAGATCGCGCGCTCCTTGAACTCGGGCGCGACGATCTCGGTCGCGGCGAAGCGATAGAGGCCGGCGTTGGCGTTGTAGTAGCCGGCCAGCGTCGCGCCGGCGACGAGGAGCCAGAACTGGTGGTGCAGCGCCGACCAGGCGCAGAGCGCGGTCGAGCCGATGGCGACGAGCAGACCGAGCTGGAAGGCGCGCCGTCGTCCCCAGGCGCGCTGGTGGCGCCCGACCAGGCCGGCGAACAGGGCGCCGCCGGCGACATAGGCCGTGACGGGCAGCGTCGCCATCCACGCGCGCGGCGCGAGCGCCAGCCCGACCAGGCCGTTGATCGCGATGAAGGTGACGTTGTTGGTCAGG
>DATIDZ010000327.1:0-11886 GCA_035456045.1 Caldimonas sp. | reverse complement strand
AGGTGCTTCTCGCGCCGCACGTGGTCGTCGACGGCGACGCGCGCGTGGACGTTCGCCGGCGTGCCGAGGCGCTCGGCGTTGCCCTTCAGCAGGCGATCGCGCAGCGCGTCGACGCTCGCCGGCATCTCGACCGAATAGCCTTCGCGCTGCATCGCCGCGAGCGTGTTGAAGAGCGACTCGAAGACGCCGAGGAACGCCGCGGTGCCGGTGTTGCCGGCGTTCGGCGGGAAATTGAAGACGATCGCGGCGACCTTGCGCGACGCGCGCCCGGAACGGCGCAGGTCGACGAGCCGGCCGACGCGCGCGGCGAGCATGTCGGCGCGCTCGATGCAGCTCTGCATGTCGTGGCCGCTGTCGCTGTTCTCGAACCGGCAGCCGTGCGCGCAGCCGGTGCACACCGGGTGCGCCGCACTGCCGCGGCCGCCGAAGACCATGGAGCCGGTCGCGCCGTCGAGCTCGGGGATCGCGATCATCATGGTCGCTTCGACCGGCAGCAGGCCGCGCGACGATGCGCCCCACTGGTCGAGCGTCTGGAACTCGACCGGCGTGACGCTCAGGTACGGCACGTCGAGCCGGGCCAGCATGTCTTCGGCCGAGCGCGCGTCGTTGTAGGCCGGGCCGCCGACCAGCGAGAAGCCGGTCAGCGACACCAGTGCGTCGATGGTCGGGCGCCCTTCGGCGAAGAAGAAGGCCTCGATCGCCGGGCGCGAGTCGAGGCCGGTCGCGAACGCCGGGAGGACGCGCAGGCCGCGCGCTTCCATCGCTGTGATGACGCCGTCGTAATGGGCGGCGTTGCCGGCCAGCAGGTACGAGCGCATGAGGAGCAGGCCGACCGTTCCGCGCGTGCCGGGGGTCGCGACCTGAGGCAACGCCGCGAGCGTGCCGGCGAGCCGGCCGGCGGCACGCGGATGCTGCAGGCGCGGGTGATAGACGCCGACCTCGGGATACTCCACCGGCTCCGGCGGCTTGGCGCGGCCGCGCAATCCGCGCCGGGGACCTGCGGCGTAGCGGTCGACCAGGAACTCGACCATCGCGCCGATGTTCTGCTCGGAGCCGGCGAGCCAGTACTGCAGCGTCATGAAATACGCGCGCACGTCCTGCGCCGTGCCGGGAATGAAGCGAAGGATGCGCGGCAGGCGGCGCAGCATGCGCATCTGCTTGGCGCCCGCGCTGGCGCGCGCGCCGGGCTCGTCGCTCGTCGCCTCGGGCTTGCCGCGCAGCTTCTTCAGGAACGACAGCGCGCCGCCGCCGCTGCCGTCCATGCTGAACTTGCCCATGCGGGTCAGCTTCATGACCTCGCTCGCCGACATCGCGCAGACCATCGCGTCGCAGTGGTCGCGGCGCGCGGCGAGGGCGTCGATGACGGGCTGGAAGTGCTCCTCCATGAACAGCATCGTCGCCACGACGATGTCGCCGGCGGCGATGTCGCCGCGGCAGCGCGCGAGCGCGCGCTCGTCCTGGCCCCACTCGGTGGCGGCGTGGACGGCGAGCGACAGGCCGGGCACCTTGCGCGCCAGCGTGCGGCCGACGCGCGCCGCCGCGCTCGCCAAATGGCTGTCCATCGTCACCAGCACGAAGCGCAGCGACGTGGCCCCCGGCGCGACGGCAGCGCCGGCTGCGACGGCAGCGCCGGCTTCAGCGGCTGAAGTGCGCCTTGGCGTCATACAGCGTCTCGAGGGTGATGGTCGGCATGCCGCGATCGGTGGCGTAGCGCTCGGTGTTGCGCCGCGCCTTGCCGCGCACGAAGAAGGGGATCTTGCGGAGTTCGCGCTCGGCGTCGGGGGCCCAGGCCGCGAGGACCGGCGCCGCTTCGCCCTGGGTGGCGACGCCGGTCGTCGCGTTGGCGCCGACCGCCGCTTCCGATTCGACGGGCGGCGGCGCGGCGGCCCCGCCGAGGTGCGACGGCGCCGCGTCCGCGTGAAACTCGAAGTCGCCGCGGAACATGCCGATGAGGTGCTCCTCCAGACCCATCATGAGCGGGTGCACGAAGGCGTCGAAGAGCACGTTGGCGCCCTCGAAGCCCATCTGCGGCGAGTAGCGCGCCGGGAAGTCCTGCACGTGGACGGGGCCGGAGATCACCGCGCACGGAATGCGCAGCCGCTTGGCGATGTGGCGCTCCATCTGCGAGCCGAGCACGAGGTCGGGCTGCAGCGCCTCGACGCGCGCCTCGACCTCGAGGTAGTCGTCGCTGATCAGCGCCTCGACGCCGTGGCGCTCGGCCGCCGCGCGAACGTCGCGAGCGAATTCGCGGCTGTAGGTGCCGATGCCGCAGACGGTGAAGCCGAGCTCCTCGGCGGCGACGCGCGCGGCGGCGATCGCGTGGGTCGCGTCGCCGAACACGAACACGCGCTTGCCGTGCAGGTAGGTGGAGTCGACCGAGCGCGCGTACCACGACGAGCGCGCCGAATCGCCGGCGAGCGCGGGCGCCGGGTCGACGCCGGCGAGCGCGGCGACCTCGGCGATGAACTCGCGCGTGGCGGCGACGCCGATCGGAATCGTCTTGGTCGCCGGCAGCGCGAACGTGCGCGTCAGCCATTGCGCGGCGGTGGAAGCGATCTCGGGATAGAGGACGACGTTGAAATCGGCGTCGCCGAGGCGTGCGATGTCGGCGGCGCTGGCGCCGAGCGGGGCGACGACGTGGACATCGATGCCGAGGGTCGCGAGCAGGCCGGTGATCTCGCGCAGGTCGTCGCGATGGCGAAAGCCGAGCGCGCTCGGGCCGAGGATGTTGCAGCGCGGCCGCCGCGACGGGTCGCGCGGCGCGCGGGCCGCGCCGGGGGCCGGCGCACGCGGCCCGGCCAGCGTGCGGCACAGCTGATAGAAGGTCTCGGCGGCGCCCCAGTTCTCCTTCTTCTGGTACGAGGGCAGCTCGAGCGGCACGACCGGGATGGGCAGCGCGAGGGCGCGGGCCAGGCCGCCGGGATCGTCCTGGATCAGCTCGGCGGTGCACGACGCACCGACCAGCATCGCCTTCGGCGCGAAGCGCTCGTAGGCGTCGTGCGTCGCGGTCTTGAACAGCTCGGCGGTGTCGCCGCCCAGGTCGCGCGCCTGGAACGTCGTGTAGGTGACGGGGGGGCGGCGCGGCAGGCGCTCGATCATGGTGAAGAGGAGGTCGGCGTAGGTGTCGCCCTGCGGCGCGTGCAGCACGTAGTGCACGTCGGTCATCGCGGTGGCGACGCGCATCGCGCCGACGTGCGGCGGCCCTTCGTAGGTCCAGAGCGTGAGTTGCATGCGAGCGTCAGGCGACCAGGGTGAGTCGGCGCAGGAGCGGGCGCGTGAACAAGGCGGCGAGGTCGCCGGCCTGGTCGTAGCCGTGGATCGGCGTGAACACCAGCTCGATCGCCCACTTGGTCGTGAAGCCTTCGGCCTCGAGCGGATTGGCGAGGCCGAGACCGCAGACGACCAGATCGGGCCGGGCCGCGCGGCAGCGGTCGAGCTGACGATCGACGTCCTGCCCCTCGGACAGCGGGGTGCCGTCGGGCAGCAGCGCGAGCTCCTCGGCCAGATGCTGGCGATGCAGGTACGGCGTGCCGACCTCGACGAGCTCGACGCCGAGCTCGCGTGCGAGAAAGCGGCCGAGCGGAATCTCGAGCTGCGAGTCGGGAAAGAAGAAGACACGCTTGCCCGCGAGCAGGTGGCGATGGCTCGCCAGCGCGCGCAACGCGCGGTCGCGCCGCGGTGCCACGACGCGCTCGAAGGTTGCCGGCGGAATCGCGAAGGCCTGCGCTGCCGCCGCCAGCCACGCGGTCGTGCCTTCTGCGCCGAAGGGAAAGGGCGCCGCCAGACGGGTCGCGCCGCGCTCTTCGAGCGCGCGTGCCGTGTCGGCGAGGAACGGCTGGGCGAGCAGGAAGCGGGTCGCCCGCCCGATCGGCGCAAGGTCGCCGGCACGGCGCGGGGGAAGGAACCGCACCGGACCGACTCCCATCTCGTCGAAGAGGCGGGCGAACTGGTCCTCGATGACGTCGGCGAGGGCGCCGACGACGAGGAGCTGTGGGGCGCCGTTGTCGTCGGCGACGGCGGGCATGTCGGGAACGAGCGCCGCCAGGCACGCGTCCTCGCCCTGGGTGAAGGTGGTCTCGATGCCGCTGCCCGAGTAGTTGAGCACGCGCACCGCGGGCGCCAGCGTGCGCGAGAGCCGCTGCGCGGCGCGCGACAGGTCGAGCTTGATCACCTCCGACGGGCAGGAGCCGACCAGGAACAGCAGCTTGATCTCGGGCCGGCGCGCGAGCAGCCGCGTGACGACGCGGTCGAGCTCGTCGTTGGCGTCGGCCAGGCCGGCGAGGTCGCGCTCGTCGATGATGGCGGTCGCGAAGCGCGGCTCGGCGAAGATCATCACGCCGGCCGCCGACTGGATCAGGTGCGCGCAGGTGCGCGAGCCGACGACGAGGAAGAACGCGTCCTGGATCTTGCGGTGCAGCCAGATGATGCCGGTCAGTCCGCAGAACACCTCGCGCTGCCCGCGCTCGCGCAGCACCGGCGCCTCGGCGCAGCCGGCGGCGCGGATCGGAATCACGGGGCTCATGCGCGCGCTCCCAACGTGCCCGGCGCCGCCCGAGCGACGTCGAGCCTGGCGGCGCGCAGCTTCAGGAGGAACTGGGTCGCGTTGATCGCATACGCCGCATATGCGGCGAGCGCGAGGTGCATCTGGGCGCGCGGCGCGAGCAGGTCGAGCGCGAACGCGACGAGGTAGGCCGTGTGCAGCGCCAGCACGAGCATGCTGAACACGTCTTCCCAATAGAAGGCCGGCGCGAACAGATAGCGGCCGAACACCGCCTTCTCCCAGAGGCAGCCCGTGACCATGATCGCGTAGAGCGCCAGCGTCTTCACCACGACCGAGATCGCGGCGCTGTCGTGACCGGCACCGGTCGCCAGGTACCGGGCGACGAGCGCGAGGCTGACGATGAAGGCAAGGAACTGAAGCGGCGCCAGGATGCCCTGCACGAGGGTCCAGCCGCTGGCGTCTCGGCGCCTGCGCTCTTCCGCGCTGTAGAGACTCCGGCTGATCTTCGCCTTCGGCGAGAACGCTTGCATCGACGGCCTTGTTGCCTTGCGGTGGATCAAATCTAGGTCGCGCGGCGTCAGATGTCAATTAGGCTAGACGTACATAAAAACTGACACTACAGTGTCGATGCATGAGACCTGAAATCGTCTTGCGTCAATGCGCGGGGTGCCCGGATTGACGCTGCCGACAGCGGGCGGTAGAAGCAGCAGTTCGCGATTCGACGCCGAGGCGCTCGGCGGTTGCGAAGGCTCCCCGGGCATCGACGCCGGGGGTGAACGAGGCGACCGCGCGCGACACGGCGGCCACGGATTGGCGAGGAGACGAGATGGAAAGCCTGCCCCAGGGACATCCGGCCCAACACGAGCTCCTCGACAACCCGCCCGCCGAATGCGCCGCCGAGATTCCGCGCCTGGGCCTGGCGGAGGCCGCCAACGACACCCGGATGTCCCAGCTCGTGCGCACCATCGAGCACGAGATCATTCCGCGCCTGATGCTCGCGCACCGCGCCGGCCTGTCGGCGGGTCCGGCGAACGAGAAGGACAAGGGCCGGGCCATCGGTCCGGCGGAAGTGCAGCACTTCGCGAAGCTGATGCTTGCGATCGAGGAAGAGCCGGCGTTCGATGCGGTTGTCGCCTACCGCATGGCCGGCACGCCGATCGAGTCGATCTACCTCGACCTGCTGGCGCCGGCGGCGCGCTACCTGGGCGAACTGTGGACGGAAGACCTCTGCAGCTTCACCGATGTCACGGTCGGGCTCGGGCGGCTGCAGCGCGTATTGCGCGAGCTCAGTCCCTCGTTCGGCCGTGCCGTGGAGCACCCGGTCGAAGGCCGCAGCGTTCTCCTCCTCCCGTGCCCTGGCGAGCAGCACACCTTCGGGCTCGTGCTCGTGGGCGAGTTCTTTCGTCGCAACGGCTGGAACGTGAGCGGCGGCGGCTGGAGCGCCGACGCCGACGCGGGTGCGCTCGTCCGCGGCGAATGGTTCGACGCGGTGGGCTTCTCGCTCGGTGCGGAAATACATCTCGGCGCGCTGACCGAGGTAATCCGCGCCGTCAAGCAGGAGACGTGCAATCCCCATGTCGTGGTGCTCGTCGGCGGGCCGTTGTTCGCCGAGCACCCGGACTACATGCGCGACGTGGGAGCCGATGGCATGACGAGCGACGGTCGCGAGGCGCCGGCCTTGGCAGAGCGCCTGATCGCCGAGGCCACCTACGAAGGCGGGTCCAGGCGCGCCGCGCGGTCCGAGCCGGCCTAGCCATGGCGGATGCCGACGTGCTCGCGAAGAGGAGCAAGAAGCGCAGCACGTCGCCGGCCCCGGCGCCGAAGTCCTTCGCATGAGGGAGTTCGCATCGCCGTCGCGATCGCTCGGCGCGCTCGACGCCGACGTGGTCGGCCGTCTGATCGCGGCCGCTTCGGACGTCGCCCTCATCGTCGACGAGAAGGGCGTGATCCGCGACCTCGCCTTCGGCAGCGAAGACCTGTTGCGCGAGGGTTACTACGACTGGCTCGGAAAGCCGTGGGCCGACACGGTGACGGTCGAGAGCCGCCCCAAGGTCGACGGCCTGCTGCGCGATTCGAAGGCGAACGCGTCGCCGCGCTGGCGCCACGTCAACCATCCGTCTGCAGCGGGCCCGGACCTGCCGATGTCCTACGCCGCGATCGCGCTGCCCGCGGCTGGGCGCGGAAAGGCTAGCGGCCGCGCGGTCGTGTTCGGCCGCGATCTGCGCGCGAACGCAGCGCTGCAGCAGCGCCTCGTCAGCGCGCAGCAGGCGATGGAGCGCGACTACTGGCGCCTGCGCCACATGGAGACGCGCTACCGGTCGCTGTTCCAGGTCGCTGCCGAAGCCGTGCTGATCGTCGATGCGGACACCGGCCGCCTGCAGGAAGCCAACCCGGCCGCGGCGGCCCTGCTCGGCGCCGAGGCGACGCGCGCCGGCGCGGTCGCCGGCGACGGGTTCGACCCCGCCGGACAGGCGGCGGTGCAGAGCCTGCTCGCGCGGGTCAAGAACACCGGTCGCGCGGCGAGCGTGACTGCGCGCTGGGCCGCGTCGGAATCGTCCTTGCGCGTCTCGGCCTCGCTGTTTCGCCAGGAGAAGACGAGTCACCTGCTCGTGCGCGTGTCGCCGGCCGAAGGCCTCGCCCAGAGCGGCCCGGAACGCAACGTGCAGGGGGCGCTCCTCAAGCTCATCGAAAGCGCGCCCGACGCTTTCGTCGTCACCGATCTCGACGGTCGCATCCTCAGCGCCAACCACGCCTTCCTCGAGCTGGCCCAGCTCAACACCGAAGCTCAGGTGCGCGGCCAGTCGCTCGAGCATTGGCTCGGCCGCACGGGCGTCGACCTCGACGTGCTGATCTCGAACCTGCGCCAGCGCGGCGTCGTTCGCCTCTTCGCGACCGTGATGCGGGGCGACTACGGCGCGAGCAGCGACGTCGAGATCTCGGGCGTCGCGGTCACGGGTGGCGAGCAGCCGTGCATGGGCTTCACGATCCGCGACGTCAGCCGCCGTCTCGGCAGCGAGGTGCGCAGCGGCCGCGAGATGCCGCACTCGGTCGGGCAGATGACGGAGCTCGTCGGCCGGGTGCCGCTGAAGGACATCGTCCGCGACACCACCGACCTGATCGAGCAGCTCTGCATCGAGGCGGCGCTCGAGCTCACGCATGACAATCGCGCGTCCGCCGCCGAGATGCTCGGCCTGTCGCGGCAGAGCCTCTACGTGAAGCTGCGACGCTTCAATATCGGCGATCTCGCCCCGGCATCGGGCGAGGAGTGAAGCGCCTCTCTCGCGCATCTCGTCGCCGCCCGGTGTAAGTCTTAGTTGACGCTCGCGGCGTCAAGTTGCAATATCGTGAGATGGCCCGCCCGGCGCTGTCCGCTGTCACCGAATTGCTGAAGCCGATCACCTGGTTTCCGCCGATGTGGGCGTTCGGATGCGGCGTCGTCGCCTCGGGCGTTCCGGCCTCGGGACGCTGGCCGATCATCCTCGTCGGCATCGCGCTCGCCGGCCCGATGGTGTGCGCCAGCAGCCAGGCGGTGAACGACTGGTTCGACCGCCACGTCGACGCCATCAACGAGCCGCAGCGGCCGATTCCGTCGGGGCGGATGCCCGGGCGCTGGGGCCTGTACATCGCCTTGCTGTGGACCGGGCTCTCCCTTCTCGTCGCGTCGACCCTGGGCACCTGGGGGTTCGCCGCCGCCGTCGTCGGGCTGCTCCTGGCCTGGGCCTACAGCGCGCCGCCGCTGCGCCTGAAGCGCAACGGCTGGTGGGGCAACGCCGCCTGCGGGCTGTGCTACGAGGGGCTCGCCTGGGTGACCGGCGCCGCCGTCATGGCGGGCGGCGCGATGCCCGAGCTGCGCTCGCTGGCGCTCGCCTTGCTCTACAGCGTCTCGGCCCACGGCATCATGACCCTCAACGATTTCAAGTCGGTCCAGGGCGATCGCGTCATGGGAATCGGCTCGCTGCCGGTGCGCCTCGGCATCGACAAGGCCGCTCGGGCGGCCTGCGCGGTGATGATCGCGCCGCAGCTCTTCGTCGTCGGCCTGCTGATCTCGTGGCATTCGCCGTGGCACGCTGCTGCCGTCGTGGCGTTGATCGCCGCGCAGGTGCTGCTCATGCGCCGCTTCCTGGCCGATCCGACCGGCCGCGCGATCTGGTACAGCGGCTTTGGCGTGCCCCTGTTCGTGATCGGGATGATGGTCAGCGCGTTCGGGCTGCGCGCCGCATGAGCGCGACGTCCGAGACCTTCGATGTGGTCGTCATCGGCGGCGGCCCGGCCGGGGCGACCGCCGCCGACGACCTCGCGCGGCAGGGCCGCTCGGTGCTGCTGCTCGACCGCGCCGGGCGGGTCAAGCCCTGCGGCGGCGCGATTCCGCCGCGCCTGATCCGCGACTTCGAGATTCCCGATTCGCTGCTGGTCGCTCGCGCCACTTCCGCGCGCATGGTGTCGCCGAGCGACGTCCGCGTCGACATTCCGATCGAGAACGGCTTCGTGGGCATGGTCGATCGTGATCGCTTCGACGAATGGCTGCGCGAGCGCGCCGCGGCGCATGGCGCCGTGCGGCGCTGCGGAACGTTCGAGCGCTTCGCGGTCGATGCAGACGGCACCACCGTCGTCCACTTCCTCGAGCGCGCACGACAGCGGCAGGGGGAAGGCGTTGCAGCGAGCGTGCGAGCCCGCGCGGTCGTGGGCGCCGACGGCGCCCGCTCGGCCGTCGCACGCGAGGCCGAAGTCCCCGATGCCCATCGCACGCGCTACGTCTTCGCGTACCACGAGATCCTGCGCGTGCCCGACGCGCTGCCGGCCGGCTACGACCGCTCGCGCTGCGAAGTTTTCTACCGCGGCCAGCTGTCGCCCGACTTCTACGGCTGGATGTTTCCGCACGGCGACACGCTGTCGATCGGCACCGGCAGCGCCGACCGCGGCTTTTCTCTGCGAGGCGCGGTGACGCAGCTCCGCGCGGCCTCGGGCCTCGGGCGCGCCGAGACGCTGCGGCGCGAAG
Organism: Caldimonas sp.; assembly: GCA_035456045.1. Taxonomy (GTDB): domain Bacteria; phylum Pseudomonadota; class Gammaproteobacteria; order Burkholderiales; family Burkholderiaceae_C; genus Schlegelella_A. Next base: position 2,389 of record DATIDZ010000327.1, on the reverse strand, counting down.
GCGCGCCGATCCCGATGAAGCCGCTGCGCCGTTGGGACAACGGCCGCGACACCGTGCTCGCCGGCGACGCCGCCGGCGTCGTCGCGCCCGCCTCGGGCGAGGGCATCTACTACGCCATGGCAGGCGGTCGTTTCGCCGCGGAAGCGGTCGACGCCTTCCTGCGCACCGGCGACGCCGGCGCGTTGCGCCTCGCGCGCCAGCGTTTCATGAAGGCTCACGGCAAGGTGTTCTGGGTGCTCGGCATGATGCAGCGCTTCTGGTATTCGAGCGACAGACGTCGCGAGCGCTTCGTCAGCATCTGCCGCGACAAGGACGTCCAGCAGCTCACCTTCGAGGCGTACATGAACAAGTCGCTCGTGCGCAAGCGGCCGATGGCGCACGTGCGCATCTTCTTCAAGGACATGGCGCATCTGCTCGGTCTCGCGCGTGTCTGACGCCGCTGCACGGTCGCTCGCATCGGGGAGCCGCTGGCGGCCGATCGCCGCGGCGGCCGGCGCAGCTCTCGTCATCGGCCTGCTCGGTGCGCTGTCGACCGACATCGGACCCTGGTATCGATCGCTCAAGGAGCCGTCGTGGAAGCCGCCCGACATCCTGTTCGGGCCGGCGTGGACGACGATCTACGCCTGTGCCGCCGCTGCCGGCGTGATCGCCTGGCGCCGTGCCGCGACGCGGTCGCAACGCGGCTGGATCCTGGCCTTGTTCGCGCTGAACGGCGCCGCGAACGTGCTGTGGAGCGTTCTCTTCTTTCGCCTGCAGCGGCCGGACTGGGCGCTCGCGGAGGTCGCGTTGCTGTGGCTCAGCATCGCGCTGCTCATGGTCCATCTCGGGCGGATCGCCCGCGCGAGCGCCTGGCTCCTGCTGCCCTACATCCTCTGGGTCACCTTCGCCGCGCTGCTCAACGATGCGGTCGTTCGCCTGAACGGACCGTTCGGCTAGGCGCGGTCAGCGGTTGCGGCGCCAGATGTCGCCCGTGAGCACCGTGGCGAACGCGAGCCACGCGACGAGCGGAATCCCGGCTGCGGCCGAGACACGGTCCACCGGCCTGGCCTGCGCGATATACGCGCCCGCGGTGCCGACCAGCGCCGCGGCCGCGACGGTGCTGATCGGCAGGCTCCGCTGGCCGAAGAACACGCGGTTCCACGCACCGATGCCGACGATGTTCGCGCCCAGCCAGGCCAGCGCACGATTTCGCGCGCGCTCCGGCGGCCGGCGCAGAAGCCTGTAGGCGGCCAGCGCCAACGTCGTCTCGATCGCTGTCCATGCGATCGGAATGGCGACATCCGGCGGCTTGTACGGGGGCATTCGCAGCGCCTCGTACCAGAGCAGGATCCGCGGATGGTCCGGCGTGGGACTCGTGGAGCGCGACAGCAGCAGGGGCACGACGTAGGCGCCGAGCGCGGCACCTGCCGCCGCGGCTCTCGGCAACCGGTTCGGCGCGATCGCGGTGGACGACGACGTGAAGCGGGGGAAATCCATTGCGGCCGAAAGGCAATCCCCATGCCGGCCGCCGCGCTGTCCCTCGTTGCTCGTCGCCCCGCGCCCGGCCAGGCGGCGACGCCTCGCTCAGCCGCCGGCGAGCAGGCCGGCGCTCGCGGCGGCGATCGTCAGCACGAGCGCCAGCAGGAGCAGGCGCCGCCAGGAATGCGACTCGTCGGCATGGTCGGCGCGGATGCGCAACGCGGCGAACGTGGAATCCGGGAACTGCATGGCGCCACCATAGTGCAGACGGTCCATGGTTTGCATCCCCCCCCTCGGTGGAAGAGCGCCGAACACGTCAATCTTCCACGCCGGCACGTGGCGCGACGCCGACGCGTCGCGGTGCTCACGCCATCGTTGGACGGTCAGTGCCGGTCAGTGGCGGTCGTAGCGATGAAAGATGGGGACGGCGAGCGGATGTGCCGGCGGCGGCGCGTCGTCGACCTTCGGCGCTTCTGCGCGCAGCTTGGCGATGAGGCGCTGCCGCTCCGCTTCCTGCGCCTTGGCCCGGGCCGGATCGGCGCCGACGCGCTGTCGCGGTGGCGCTTCGTTGTCCGCTCGGGCCGGCAGCGCTCCCGCGAGAACCAGGCTCATCAGCAACGAAGGCATCGCGTGTCGATAGTTCATGCCGGGTTATCGGCGCCCGCCGGTCCACCTGTAGCCGTTTGTAAGGAGGGGCGGGGGCCGACGCGATCGTTCAGCGCGATGTCGTGGTGCGATTCACGAACGACAGCGGCCCGGCGCGCGGTTCGTCGGCATAGAGCGCCTCGGCGACCGCCTCGGGGAGCATCAGCCGCCAGCGCGAGCTCATGGCCATGTCGTCGACGGTGTGCATCGCCGCGAGCGGATCGAGGTCGGGGTCGAGCTCGAGCATCCGCTTCGCGCAGCGATGGACCCAGGCGCTCGTCGTGTT
>DATIDZ010000326.1:0-16664 GCA_035456045.1 Caldimonas sp. | reverse complement strand
GTCGAGGAGGGCATCTTCACCGGCATCTCGGGCGGCGCGTCGCTCGCGGTCGCGATCCAGGTCGCCGAGCGCGCGCCGCAGGGCTCGGTCCTGTGCTGCATGCTGCCCGACACCGGCGAGCGCTATCTGTCGACGCCGCTGTTCGAAGGCGTGGCCACGGACATGACGCCGGAGGAAGAAGCGCTGTCGAAGTCGACGCCGGGCTATCACATGCCCGCCGCGTGAGCGCGCTGCCTGCCGCGGCCGCGGCCGACAGCGATCGCGCCTCCACCCAGGACCTGAGCGGCGCGATCGCGGCGCTGCTGCCTTCGCTCGAGCGCTTCCTCCGCTTCGAAGGCAGCGATCCGGCGCGCGCGCGTTCGCAATGGCGACCGGCGCTCGACAAGGCGCTCTCCGTCGACGGCATCGGTCGCGATGCCGTGCTGGCCGAACTCGCGGAGCTGGTCGTGGCGAACGGATTGCGAACCGGTCACCCGGGCTTTTCCGGCTGGGTCACGACGATGCCCACCGACGTCGGCGCCGCCGCCGACCTGGCCCAGGCGGTCGCGGTGCCGCAACGCTGGTGGGCCACCGCCGGCAACTTCGTCGACGACCTCGCGATGCGCTGGTTGATTGCGCTGCTGGGCTTTCCCGCGGGCTGTGCCGGAACGTTCTGCGCCGGCGGGTCGACCGCGAACCTGATCGGCCTCGGCGCCGCGCGCCAGCACGCGGGCGAGCGGCTCGGCCTTCATCCGTCGCGCGACGGCAACCAGGGCCTGGTCGAGCCGCGCGTCTATTGCTCGACGCAGACGCACCACGTCGTCGGCCGCGCGCTCGGCGTGCTCGGCCTGGGCCGGACGAGCCTGCGCGAGATCGCGCTCGACCGACACGGCACGCTCGACGTCGACCGGCTCCAGGCCGCGCTCGACGAGGACGCCGCCGCCCGCCGCACGCCGGTGGCGATCGTCGCGTGCGGCGGCGACGTGAATCTCGGCCGCGTCGATCCGATCGCCGAGCTCGCGCGCATCGCCCGCGAGCGCGGCATCTGGCTGCACGTCGACGGCGCGTACGGCGGCTGGGGCGTCCTCGACGATCGCGTGCGCGAGCGATTCGGCGACGTCGCCACGTACGACTCCTTCGCCATCGATCCGCACAAGTGGCTCGCCGCGCCGGTGGGCACGGGCGCGGTCATCGTCCGCGACGCCGAGCTGCTCGGGCGCGCGTTCGAAGTGGAAAGCGGCGCCTACGACCGCGAGCGCCTGGTTCCGGTCGGCGTCGACGACACCGGCTCGCCCTTCGACGAGATCGGCCTCGGGACGCCCGACTTCGGCGTCGATTTCTCGGCGCCCGCGCGCGGCCTGGCGGTGTGGGCGATCCTGCGCGAGATCGGCTCGCGCGGCGTTCGCGAGCGAATCGTGCGGCACAACGACTGCGCGCGCCGAGTCGCCGAGCGCGCCCGCGCGGCCGATGAGCTCGAGCTCCTCGCCGAGCCGGTCCTCAGCATCTGCTGCTTCCGCTACCGGCCGCGCGGCTGGAGCGACGAGGCGCGACTCGACGCGCTCAACGAGGCGATACTGCGCGGCGTGCGTGCGCGCGGTCGGACGGTGACCTCGTCGACGCGGGTGGACGGACGGTTCGCGATCCGTCCCTGCTTCATCAATCCGCGCAGCACGCTGGCGGATGCCAACGCGCTGGTCGACGAAGTGATGGCAGTGGGCCGCACGCTGGCCCCCGCAGCGCGTCCCTCCCCCGCCTGACACCGACGCGAAGATCGCTGGCGATCGGCGTCGGATCGCCGTGACGAGGACGCGGCCTTTCGGCGGGCCTCGGCTCCGCTTCGGAGCCTCAATCGAGGCCGAGCTGGATGCGCCGCGCCACCGCGCCCCACTTCCTCGAATCGGCGGCGAGCACCGCCGCCGCCTCGGCCGGCGTGCTGCCGACGACGGTCTGGTCTCCAGCGCGCAGCTTCTCGACCACGTCGGGCGCGCGGATCGCATCGACGAGCGCCTGGCGGAAACGGCCGACGATGGCATCGGGAACGCCGCGCGGCGCGAACACCACCAGCGTGAAGTCGGCCTCGTAGCCGGCGACGCCCGCCTCGGCCAGGGTCGGCACGTCGGGCAACGTCGGCGAGCGATGGCTACCCGAGACTGCGAGCGCCACGAGCTTGCCGGCGCGCACGTGCGGCAGGACCGTCGGGCCGGCGAGCAGCCCGCACGGCACCTGGTTGCCGAGCACGTCCTGCGTGGCCGGAGCGGGGCCTTTGTAGGGGATGTGACGCATCTGGAAGCCGGCCATCGACTGCAGCAGCTCCATCGACAGGTGCCCGGGGACGCCGAGTCCGCCCGAGGCGTAGCTCAACGACTCGGACTTGGCCTTGGCGATCAGCTCGGCGACCGTCCTCACGCCGAGCGCAGGGTTGCAGACGAGCGTCTGGTTGAAGCGGGTCGCGATCGTCACCGGCGGCAGCTGCTCGACCTTGAACGGCATCTGCTTGTAGACGTGCGGGTTGACGGTGACCAGCGAGTCGGGCGCGAACAGCCACGTGTAGCCGTCGGGCGCGGCGCGCACCACCTCGGCGGCGCCGAGGTTGCCGCCGGCGCCGGGCTTGTTGTCGATGACGATGGGCTGCTTGAGCATGCCCTGCATCTTCTCGGCGGCGAGGCGCATCACGATGTCGCTCGGGCCGCCGGGAGGAAACGGCAGCACGACGCGGATCGCGTGATCGGGCCAGGCCGCATCGGTCTGCGCCGCGGCCGGCAACACCGCAGCGACCGCGCCGGCGAGGGCGAGCGCGGCAGCGCGAACGAGGGCAAGGCGGTGCGACATCGGGGTCTCCTTCGCGAGTGCGCGCCGATTGTCGTCGGGCTGCCGGGCATCGGCTTTGCTGGCGGGAGGTTCCCTTGTCATCACCGCCGCCATGAACGACGCCGACCCATCCCTCATCGACCGCCTCGTCGAGCTCGACGCGCAGCGCGAGAGCCTGCCGGGCGAGCACTGGCTGGCCTTCGCCCTCGGCGTGTACCTGATCCTGCGCCGGCGCAGGAGCGCAGCGGGACGGCTCCTCTCCGTGGCCGCCGGGGCGCTGTTCGTGACGCGAGCGCTCACCGGCCGGGACGGTCCCCTGGCGGCGCTCGAGCGGCGCTTTCTTCACGACGACGACACCGGGTTCGCCGAGGTCGCTGCGCCGTGGCCTCACGACCAGCGGGTCCGGGTGTCGAAGCCGCGGCGCGTCCGCCGCAGCGACCGATCGATCGCGGCGGCGATCGGCGCGGGTCGCTCGCTCGCGCCCTCTTCCTGACGGCGCACGCGGGACGGCCCCGGCGCACGGGCGGCGATACTGCGCTCGGTGATCGCCGCCTGGATGCTCGCCTACGTCGTCACCGGCGCCTTCGTGGGCTTTCTCGCCGGGCTGCTCGGCATCGGCGGCGGCATGACGCTCGTGCCGGTGCTGGCGGCGATGTTCTCGGCGCAGCACTTCGCGCCGGACCACACCGTCCACCTCGCCCTCGGCACCGGCATGGCCTCGGTGATGTTCACCTCCAGCGCGAGCGTGCGCATGCACCATCGCCTCGGCGGGGTCGACTGGTCGCTCGTTCGCCGCATGGGGCCGGCAATGGTGATCGGCACATTGCTCGCCACGGCGCTCTCGGGCTGGGTGCCGCAGCGCGCGCTCGCGCTGACGTTCGCGGCGATCGTGTATGCAGGGGCGACGCAGATCCTGCTCGGCAGGAAGCCCTCCGCCGGCCGCTCGCTGCCCGCCACGCCGGCTCTGCTCGCGATCGGCCTCGCGATCGGCGTCGTCTGCGGCCTTGTGTCGGCAGGCGGCGCGTTCATGACCGTCCCGTTCATGCTGTTCTGCGGCGTCGCGATGACCACGGCCATCGGCACTGGCGCCGCCCTCGGCGTGCCGGTCGCCGTCGTCGGCACGATCGGCTACGTCTTCAGCGGCAGCCAGGTCGCCGACCTGCCGCCGCTGGCGCTCGGCTTCGTCGACGGTCCCGCCCTCCTCGGCATCGTCGCCGGCAGCATGCTCACCGCGCCCTGGGGTGCGCGCGCCGCGCACCGCATGCCGGTGGCGACGCTGCGCCGCATCTTCGCCGGCCTGCTGTACGCGCTGGCAACGAAGATGGCATGGACGTACGTTTGAGATAAGGTCGCTCTCCCGACGCCCCCGGAGACGCCCCATGGCACTGCGTACCCTCGTCTGCACGCTCGCCCTGCTGGTCAGCTCGGCCGCCCTCGCAGCGCTCAAGGCCGGCGACCCGGCGCCGGCGTTCAGCGCGCCCGCATCGCTCGCCGGCAAGCCGTTCACGTATTCGCTCAAGGACGGCCTTGCCAAGGGGCCGGTGGTCGTCTACTTCTATCCGTCGGCCTACACCCAGGGGTGCAACATCCAGGCGCACGAGTTCTCGAGCCGGGCCGACCAGTTCGCCGCGGCCGGCGCGACCGTCATCGGCGTCTCGCTCGACAGCATCGAGCGTCTCAACGAGTTCTCGGCCGACCCGGACTACTGCGCCGGCAAGCTCGCGGTCGCGTCCGACCGCGACGGCAGGATCGCGCGCTCGTTCGGCCTGCGCGTGAGCGATGCCCGACGCGGGGCGACCGACACCCGCGGCAAGGAGATCGACCACGGCTTCACCGAGCGAACGACCTTCGTGGTCAAGCGCGACGGCACCATCGCCGCCACGGTCGGGGGCGTCTCGCCGGACGCGAACGTCGCACGTGCCCTCGAGCTCGTGCGCCAGCTCGCGTCGTCTCAATAGGCCGCGTCCTGCGACGAGGGTGTCGGCAGCGCTCGCTCGCACCTCTCGGCGCCGCCTCGAGCCCATGAACATCGAAGCGCTTCGGCAGCGGCTGCGCGCCCTCGGAGCGCGACCCGTCCACGAGGACCGCGTGCTTCGCCAGTGGGTGCGCGCCGAGCCGCAGTCGAGCGGCAGGCAGCGGCCCGAGGACTTCCTGCCGCTCGCCCTGCGCACAGCGCTGCCTTCGCTCGAAGCCGAGCTGCGCGGGCTGGCCGTGCTGCGTGCCGACGAGGCCAGCGCCGATGGCTCGCGGCGTCTGCTCGTCGGCCTGGCCGATGGCCGCTCGGTCGAGGCGGTGCTGCTGCCGCGCGGCGGCCTCTGCGTGTCGAGCCAGGTCGGCTGCGCGGTCGGCTGCGTGTTCTGCATGACCGGGCTCGGCGGCCTCGAGCGCCAGCTCGGCAGTGCCGAGATCGTGGCCCAGGTCGCGCTCGCGCGCAGCCTGCGCCCGGTGTCGAAGGTCGTCTTCATGGGCATGGGCGAGCCGGCCCACAACCTCGACGCCGTTCTCGAGGCGATCGACCTGCTCGGCACCGGCGGCGGCATCGGCCACAAGCAGCTGGTGGTCTCGACGGTGGGCGACGCCCGAGTCTTCGAGCGCCTGCCGCAGGGCCGCGTCAAGCCGGCGCTCGCGCTGTCGCTGCACAGCACCGACGCCGCGCTGCGCGCGCGCCTGCTGCCGCGCGCACCCGCGATCGCGCCCGACGAGCTGGTCGCGCTCGGCGACGCCTATGCGCGCGCCACCGGCTACCCGATGCAGGTGCAGTGGACGCTGCTCGAGGGCATCAACGACGGCGACGACGAGATCGAGGGTCTCGCTCGCCTGCTCCGCGGCACGCATGCGGTGCTCAACCTGATCCCGTACAACACCGTCGACGGACTCGCCCTGTCGCGACCGCCGGCGGAGCGCTCGGTCTCGATGGCGCGCGAGCTGCACCGCCGCGGCATCCTCACCAAGCTGCGCCGGTCGGCCGGCCAGGACGTGCAAGCCGGCTGCGGTCAGCTGCGCGCCCGCCACGAGCGCGGCACGACGCGCCGCATCGAGATCGTCCCGGCGCGCTGACAGGGCAACGCCCGCCGCGAGACGCCGCGGGGGCATGCGCCGGGCCGACCTCCATCACTGAATATCAACGATCGGATCACGAAGCCGCCATGCGCCCCGAACTACCGTTCGGTCGTGTTGCCCGAACTCTCTCGGCTTCTCGCCTCGACGCGACGCGAGCCTGTGCACCTGCTGGCCATCGCCGTGGCGGTCGTGGCCTGGCTCGGCTTTGCCATCGGCCTGCATCCGTTGATGCTGCCGGACGAAGGCCGGTACGTCGGCGTGGCCTGGGAGATGGCGCGCTCGGGAAACTGGATCGTGCCGACCGAGGACGGCTTGCCGTTCTTCCACAAGCCGCCGCTCTTCTACTGGCTGGTCGCCCTGTCGATCAAGACGTGGGGCAGCACGCCGGCGGCGGCGCGACTGACCTCCGTGTGCGCCGCGGGTCTCGGCGTCATGCTCCTTCATGTCGTCCTCCGGCGCCGGGTCGGGGCGCCGCTGGCGAACGCGACCGTGCTGGTGCTGGTCACCATGCCGCTCTTCTTCGGCGCGGCGCAGTACGCCAATCTCGACATCCTGGTGGCGGCATGCATCGCCCTCGCCATCGTGTTCGGCGCCGACGCGGCGATCGCGTCGCGTCGACACGAGCCGGCGCAGCGCTCGATCCTCATCGCCTGGACCTTCGCCGCCCTCGGGGTCCTCGCCAAGGGCCTCATCGGCCTCGTCCTTCCCGGCCTGGTGCTGGCGATCTGGCTGGTCGCCGGCGGACAGCCGAGGACGATCCTGCGGCTCCTGTGGTGGCCGGCGCTTGCGCTCTTCGCCGCCGTCTCCGCGCCGTGGTTCATCGCCGTGCAGAGCCGATACCCGGACTTCGCGAGCTACTTCTTCATCCACCATCACTTCGAGCGCTTCGCGGGCTCGGGCTTCAACAACGTGCAGCCCTGGTGGTTCTTCCTGGCGGCATTGCCGTTGCTGACCACGCCGTGGTCGCTCTGGCTCGTGCGTGCCCGATCGGGACGCGTCGATCCCGACCCCGAGCGGCGTTCCCTGCGCAGGCTGATGTGGACGTGGCTCGGCGTCGTCGTCCTGTTCTTTTCCATCCCCCGGTCCAAGCCGGTCGGCTACATCCTGCCCGCGCTCTTTCCGCTCGCGTTCCTCGTGGCCGAGCCGGTGCTGGCGGCATGGCGGACGTCGCGGCTGCAACGGCTCGTGGTCGCGAGCGCGCTGCTGGCGACGTCGGTCTGCGTCGGCGGCGTGGCGTGGCTGGCGACGCGCTACGACCGCGACCACGCGTCGATCGCCTCGACCTTGCGCCGGCTCCGGGCGCCTGGCGATGCCGTCGTCTTCGTCGGCGACTACTTCTTCGACGTGCCCTTCCTCGCCGACCTGCGCGAGCCGGTGCCGGTCGTCGCCGACTGGCGTCCGGAGCGGATCGCCGAGCACGACAACTGGCGCCGCGAGCTCGCCGAGGCCGCGACGTTCGCTCCCGCGAAGGCGACGGCGCTGCTCAGCGGCTCGCTGGCGAGCATGCGGTGCGAAGACAGGCCTCGATGGGTGCTGGTCGGCGTCGCCGACGAGGCGCCGCTCCTGTCGCTGCCGGGCGCCACGCGGATCGCGCAATCGCGCCAGGTGGCGCTGTGGAAGGTCGCCGGCGAGACCTGCCGGATGGCGTCGCAGGAAATGCGCGCGGACCCCGGCGCCGGCGGCGCGGGCACTGCGGGCGCACGGATGCTCGGCGTCGGTCACCCTCAGTGAATCGCCGCCGACGCGGCGATCACTTCACTGGCCAAGCGGAAGCTGCCGTCAACCCCTTGGTCGACTTGTCGGGCGCGACGAAATCCACGCGGATCAGGTCGCCCGCCTTCAGCTTCGACAGGTCGAAGACGTCCTGAGGGAAAAAGACGTCGCCCGTTCGCCCGTCGGCCGCGCGCAAGCGCACCTTGCGGCTCTCGCGATCGAACGACACCACGGTATAGACGGCCGGCACCGGCGCGTAGTTCAAGCCGCCGCCGACCATGCGCTGCGCGAACGACGACTGCCACGGCAACAGGGCCAGCAACGCGATGCAAGCTCGTCTGTCGAGCGCCTTCATGCCTTCTCCCATCTCCATGCCTCCCCAGCGCGATCGCGCGACGAGCGTCAGCCCGCGACGGCTAGAACACGCCTCGCCCGCTCAGCGTCTCGAGGAACTTGCGAACGTCCGACGGCGACGTGCCCACTGCCCGCACCGATTCGCGCAACTGCGCTTCGGTGCATCCGAGCGACTCGCACCAGTAGCGGACCTCGTTGCCGTCGGCGGTCGCGACGATCGTCGCGTCGTGGCCGGTCGCCGTGGTGTACTCGTTCATGGGGCGCTCCAATGCGCCGGAGGCGCAGTGGCGATCGTACCCGCGAGGGGGCGCAACGGTGCTTGACTTTGCGCGCTTCGGTGGTCCACTCGGATCTGCGACTCGTCGTGCGGACCGGTCGAGTTCCCTCGATCGGAAGCGACATGACGAAACTGCCCATCCTCGACTTCAAAGGGCTCGCCGTCGCGATCAACCCCGACCATGTGCTGAAGGTCGAGGAACGCGAATCGAAGGACGGCACGCCCCGCTGCATCCTCCACTTCGTCGACCAGTCGATGCTGACCTGGGACGGCAGGCTGAGCGAGCTGCTGCCCCTGCTCCTCTAGCGACATGCGGTTCAGCACCTTCATTCGGAACAATCTGGAAGAGATCGTCACCGAATGGGAGACGTTCGCGCGGACGATTCCCGCTGCCCACTCGATGTCCGCCCTCGCGCTGCGCGATCACTGTCGCGAAATCCTCTGCGTCATCGCCGACGACATGGACACGCACCAGACCGCGCAGGAGCAGAGCGACAAGTCGAAGGATCTGCTGCCGTCCGAGGGCGTCGACGAGAGCGCCGCCGAATCGCACGGGACGCTGCGGCACACGGCGGGGTTCGATCTTCCCCAGCTGTTCGCCGAGTTCAGGGCGCTGCGCGCGAGCGTGCTGTCGCTCTGGAGCCGGTCCGACGCTTCGAGCGCTCCGGGACGCGGCATCGAGGAAGTCACGCGGTTCAACGAGGGCCTCGATCAGGCGCTCGCCGAGTCGGTGGAGCGCTTCTCGGCCAACCTGGCCGCATCGCGGGACATGTTCCTCGGCGTGCTCGGCCACGACCTCCGGTCGCCGCTGACGGCAATCGCGGCGTCGAACCGCGTCCTCTCGGAGAACGCGCTCGATCCCGGGGCGCGCGAGCGGGCATCGGCCCGCGTGACGCGATCGGTGAAGGCCATGAGCCGGCTGATCAGCGACCTGCTCGACTACACCCGCAGCCGCCTCGGCGCGGGCATTCCGATCGAGCGGGCGAGATGCGACGTCTCTCTGATCTGCCGCGACGCGATCGACGGCATGCAGGCCAGCTACCCGGCCTACCGCTTCACGCTCGACACGTCCGGCGACCTGCACGCCGACATCGATGCGGCGAAGCTCGAGCAAGCCCTCGGCAACCTCCTTGCCAACGCGGCGCAGCACGGCGATTCAAGCGGCCCGGTGGCGCTGAGCGCGGCGGGCGAAGTCGACGCGATCGTGCTGAAGGTCGCGAACAGCGGGCCTCCGATCCCTGCCGAATCGCTGCGCTCGGTCTTCGAGCCGCTCACCCAGGCGGGCGCCGGCGCCCAGGAACCGAACGAGCGGTCCCAGACGAGCATGGGGCTCGGGCTTTTCATCGTGCGCGAGATCGTCAACGGTCACCTCGGCGCGATCACCGTCGACTCGTCGCTGCAGAAGGGAACGGTGTTTTCCATCCGGCTGCCCAGGGCCGCGACGGTCGTCCCGCCTACTGCGCCTCGATCCCCGCCTTCTTGACGATCTGCGCGTACTTCGCCAGCTCGGCGCGGAAGAACGGCATCGCCTTGTCGGCCGGCCCGACGTTGATCACGTTGCCCTGCCGGGCCATCGCTTCCTTGACCTCGGGATCCGCGAACGCCGCGACAACCGCGGCGTGGACGCGCTGCACCTCGGCCGGCGGCAGGCCCTTCGGGCCGACCACCGCGAACCACGCCTCGACGACGTAGTTCGGCATGCCCTGCTCGGCGAACGTCGGGATCTCGGGCGCCGCGGCGACGCGCTGCGCCGTCGCGATGCCGATCGCGCGCAGCGCGCCCGACTTCAGGTGGCCCTGCACGCTCGGCAGCGCGACGGCGCCAAAGTCGACCTGCCCGCCGATGAGGTCGGTCACCATCGGACCGACGCCCTTGTACGGAATGTGGCGCGCCTTCGCCTTGGCTTCGTCGAGGAACATCTCGCTCGCAAGGTGCAGGATCGTGCCGTTGCCGCCCGAGGCGTACGTCATGTCGCCGTTGCGGCTCTTCAGGAGCGCGACGAATTCCTTCGCGTCCTTCGCCGGCACCTTCGGATTGACGACGAGGACGACCGGCGTATAGCCGACGACGGCGATCGGCGTGAAGTCGCCCGGCATCTCGAACGGCATGCTCTTCAGCACGCTCGGGAAGATGACGACGTTGTTCGAGACGACGCCGAGCGTCAACCCGTCCGGCGCGGCGCGGGTGAGCGTCTGCAGGCCGAGGAGGCCGCCCGCCCCGGGCTGGTTGTCGACGATGACCGGATGGCCGAGCGCCTTGGCGAGCGCCTGCTGCGCGGCCCGCGTGATCGCGTCGACGCCGGAGCCGGTCGCGTTCGGCAGGACGAAGCGCACCGGCCGGTCGGATTGCCCGAGCGCCGGCAGCGCGAGGCCCGCCAATCCGGCAAGCAAGAGTCGGCGCGTCAGCAGCGGGTCGTTCATGGTTTGTCTCCTGATGATGAGCGGAGGAGATTAGATCGGATCGACACGCTGCCTCCCCGCGCACGTGGTCGCTAAACTCGCAGGCCTGCACACCGACACGGAGACCTCGATGTCACTCAAGCACTTGACCACCGCGGCGCTGACGCTGGCCGGCGTCGCCCTCGCGACCACCGCTCACGCCGGCAAGACGCTCGACGCGGTGAAGGCGCGCGGCCAGCTGATCTGCGGCGTCAACACGTCGGGCCCGGGCTTTTCATCGGCGGACAGCCAGGGCAAGTGGTCCGGGCTCGACGTCGACTTCTGCCGCGCCGTCGCTGCCGCCGTTCTCAAGGACGCCGAGAAGGTCAAGTATGTGCCGCTCAATTCGCAGCAGCGCTTCTCGTCGCTGCAGGCCGGCGAGATCGACGTGCTCTCGCGCAACAGCACTTGGACGCTGTCGCGCGACGCGTCGCTCGGCGTCGTCTTCACCGGCATCAACTACTACGACGGCCAGGGCTTCATGGTGCCGAAGAAGCTGAAGATCGACCACATCAACAAGCTCAACGGCTCGACCGTCTGCGTGCAGGCCGGCACCACGAGCGAGAAGAACGTCGCCGACTACTTCGGCGCCGGCGGCATGAAGTACAAGTCGGTCGTCTTCGACACCGCCGAGGCGATCACGAGCGCGTTCTTCGCCGGCCGCTGCCAGGTCTACACCACCGACATGAGCGATCTCGCCGGCGCGCGCTCCAAGGCGCCCAAGCCCGACGACTACGTCATCCTGCCGCAGGTGATCTCGAAGGAGCCGCTCGGCGCGTCGGTCCGGCGCGGCGACGACGAGTGGTTCGAGATCGTCCGCTGGACTCAGTTCGCGCTTCTCGAGGCCGAGGAGAACGGCCTGACCCAGGCCAACGTCGACCAGCAGAAGTCGACCAGCAAGGACCCGGCCGTGCAGCGCTTCCTCGGCGTCAACGAGGACATGGGCAAGCTGCTCGGCCTCGACGCCGAGTGGGCGTACCGCATCGTCAAGCAGGTCGGCAATTACGGCGAGAGCTTCGAGCGCAACCTCGGCAGCAAGTCGCCGCTGAACCTGCCGCGCGGCGCCAACAACCTGTGGACCAAGGGCGGCCTGATGTACGCGCCGCCGATTCGCTGAGGTCGCGCGCCGCAGCGCAGACAGGCTTGCCGATGTCGGCCGCCGCCGTCGGCGACGAGGCCTGGCGGAGGCGGCAGCGCGCGCGCCTGCGGCGCGAGTGGCTGCTGCAGGGCGCGCTTCTGCTCGTCGTCCTCGCCCTGATCGCCGGCCTCGCGCAGAACGTCGCGGCCAATCTCGAGGCGCGCCAGATCAAGTCGGGGTTCGGCTTCCTGCGCGATCCGGCCGGCTTCAACATCGGCGAGCTGCTGTTCGACTACAGCGCCGGCGACAGCTACCTGCGCGCCTTCGCGGTCGGCATGTCGAACACGCTGCGCGTCTCGATCGCGGGGATCGTGCTGGCGAGCGGGCTCGGCGTGCTCGTCGGCCTGATGCGCCTGTCGCACCACGGGCTGGTCGCTTGGCTCGCCAGCGCCTGGGTCGAGGTCTTTCGCAACACGCCGCTGCTGATCCAGCTGCTCACCCTCTACCTGCTCGCCACCGAGCTGCTGCCGGATTCGTCGTCGCCGATCGCGATCGACGCGATCGCGCTGCTCTCCAAGCAAGGCCTGCAGATCGCGGTGCCGGCCGAAGGGACGATGGCACTCGGCGTCGCCATCGCCGTCGGCCTTGTGGCCGCAGCGGCTGCGTTCGCAGCGGCCAGGCGCTGGCTGGAGGTCGGCGCCGGGCTGCTCGGCGCCGGCGCCGGCCTGGCCGGCGCGCTGCTCGCGTGGCTCGCGTTCGGCGCCATCGACGGCTGGTCGCGCCCGGTGCTGGACGGCTTCCTGATCAGCGGCGGCGCCTCCCTGACGCCCGAGTTCCTCGCGCTGTGGCTGGGCCTGTCGCTGTTCACGTCGGCGTCGATCGCCGAGCTGGTGCGCGCCGGCGCGCTCGCCGTCCCGGTCGGCCAATGGAACGCGGCCCTCGCGCTCGGGCTGACGCACCGGAAGGCGATCGCCGGCGTGATCTTCCCGCAGGCGCTGCGCCTGGCGATTCCGCCGCTGGCGAGCCAATACATGAACCTGATCAAGAACTCGTCGCTCGCCGTCGTGATCGGCTACCCCGACCTGGTCTCGATCGGCAACACCTCGATCAACCAGAACGGGCAGGCGCTCGAGGTGATCGTCATCATCATGGCGGTCTACCTGTCGCTGAACCTGATCGTCGCGGTGGCGATGGGCGCGGTCAACGCGCGCGTGACGCGCGCGCCGCGATGAACGCGACCGGCCTGCCCGCGGCCCCCCGCCGCCACCTGCTCGACACGGCGCGCCGGCGCTTCTTCTACAGCCCCGGCGCCGGCCTCGTCACCCTGGCCACTGCCGCCGTGCTCGCATGGGCGGGCTGGCTGGTGCTCGACTGGACCCTGCTTCGCGCCGTCGCGCAGCCCGACTACGCAGCGTGCAAGCTGCCGGAGCGGGGCGCGTGCTGGGGCTTCGTCGCCGAGAAATGGCGGCTGATCGTGTTCGGGCGCTATCCCTACGAGGAGCAGTGGCGGCCCGCGCTGGCGACGGCGGCCGTCGTCGCGATGCTCGTCGTCTCGGCGCTGCCGGCGCTCTGGCGCCGGCGCGGCGCGCGCTGGCTCGCAGCGGGCTGGATCGCGGCGCTCGCCGCCTTCTTCTTCCTGATGCACGGCGGCGCGCTCGGCCTGAGCGCGGTCGGCAGCGAGCGCTGGGGCGGCCTGCCACTGACCGTCATCCTGACGCTCATCGCGATCGGCGCCTCGTCGCCGCTCGGCGTCCTGCTGGCGCTGGCGCGCCGCTCGCAGCTGCCGTTGCTGCGCTCTCTGGCCACCGCCTACATCGAGCTGGTACGAGGCGTGCCGCTCCTCACCGTGCTCTTCATCGCGACCTTCGTGTTTCCGCTCGTGCTGCCGCCCGGCTGGCGCATCGATCCGTTCTGGCGGGTCGCGACCGGGCTCGTCCTCTTCCAGGCGGCCTACATGGCCGAGACGGTTCGCGGCGGGCTGCAGACGCTGCCGCGCGGCCAGCTCGACGCCGGCAGGTCGCTCGGCCTGCGCTACTGGCAGCTGCAGCGCACGGTCGTGATGCCGCAGGCGCTGGTCGCGGTGATTCCGGCCTTCGTCAACAATCTGCTGTCGACGTTCATGGACACCTCGCTCGTGACCGTCGTCTCGATGTACGACCTGACCGGATCCCTCCGCCTGGCGCTCGGCGACCCGCGCTGGCGCGACTTCTTCATCGAGGGCTACCTGTTCATCGCCTCGATCTACTTCGCCGCCAGCTTCGCGATGTCGCGCTACAGCCAGTGGCTCGAACGGCGGCTGAAGATCGACTTCGCGCGCTGACCGCTCCATGACATCGCCTCCGCCCGACACGACGACGCTGCCTGCACGAAGGAGGGCGTCGCTGCGCTCGGTGACCGCGCTCGAGCCGCTGAGCGTCCCCGTCTTCCGCCTGCTCTGGAGCACCTGGCTCACCGCCAACCTGTGCATGTGGATGACCGACGTCGCGGCCGCGTGGACGATGACGACGCTGACGAGCACGCCGATCTGGGTCGCGCTCGTCCAGTCGGCGTCGACGCTGCCGGTCTTCCTGCTCGGCCTGCCGAGCGGCGCGCTCGCCGACATCCTCGACCGCCGCCGCTGGCTGATGGCGACCCAGTTCTGGCTCGCCGCGACGGCCATCGCGCTCTGCGCGGTGACGGCGCTCGGCCTCATGAACTCGCCCCTGCTGCTGGTGCTCGTGTTCGCCAACGGCATCGGCCTGGCCCTGCGCTGGCCGGTGTTCTCCGCGATCGTTCCCGAGCTGGTCCCGCGCGAGCAGCTCGCGTCCGCGCTCGCCCTCAACGGCGTCGCGATGAACCTCTCGCGCATCGTCGGCCCGCTCGTCGCCGGCGCGCTCATCGCCAGCGCGGGCAGCGTGTGGGTGTTCGCGCTGAACGCGGTGCTCTCGCTGATGTCGGGCTTCCTGATCCTGCGCTGGCGCCACGAGCACCGGCCGAGCCCGCTCGGCCAGGAGCGCCTCATCAGCGCGATGCGCGTCGGCGTGCAGTTCGTGCGCCAGTCGCCGCGCCTGCGCGCGGTGCTGCTGCGCGTCTCCATCTTCTTCCTGCACTCGACGGCGCTGCTGGCGCTGCTGCCGCTGCTCGCGCGCGGGCTCGCCGGCGGCGACGCCGGAACGTTCACCTTGCTGCTCGCCTGCATGGGCGCCGGCGCGATCATCGCCGTGCTCGCCCTGCCGCGTCTGCGCCAGGCGTTCGGCCGCGACGGCCTGGTCCTTGGCGGCACGGCGGTGCAGTCTGCGGCCACCGTCATCATGGCGGTCGCGCCCAGCGCGTGGGTCGCGGTGCCGGCGATGGTCTGCGCCGGCATGGCCTGGATCACGGTGGCCAATTCGCTCTCGGTGTCGGCGCAGATGTCGCTGCCCAACTGGGTTCGTGCGCGCGGGATGGCGAGCTACCAGATGGCCATCATGGGATCGAGCGCGCTCGGCGCGGCGCTGTGGGGCCAGGTCGCGACCCTGGGCACGATCCAGACGGCCCTCTTCTCGGCCGCGGCGAGCGGCATCCTCCTCATGCTGCTGGCGGTGCGCTTCGTCAGCGACAGCAGCGAGGAAGACGCCGACATGTCGCCGGCGCGGTCCGGCTGGGCGGTGCTGCCGTCGGAGGCGCCGCCCGAGGACGGCCGCGTCATCACGACCGTCGAGTACGTCGTCGACCCGGAGCGCGCCGAGGCGTTCATCGGCGTCATGCAGCTGACGCGGCGGGCACGCCTGAGCGAAGGCGCGATCGGCTGGGAGCTGCTGCGCGAGATCGGCGAGCCGGCGCGGTTCATCGAGGAGATCGTCGACGAATCGTGGACCGAGCACCTGCGCCGATTCCACCGCGCGACCGCGGCCGACATCGCGCTGCGCGAGCGGCGCCTCGCCTTTCATCAGGGCGAGGAGCCGCCGGTCGTCACGCGCTACGTGGCGCGGCGCTAGCGCCGCGACCGGCGACCCTCAGGGCTTGAAGACGTACCCGGGCTTGAGGGCGACGTCGGCCGGAATCGGCGGCAAGTCGGAGAACAGCTCGGACTTGTTCTTCATCACGTTGAGAATGTACTTCGGCTCGATGTGCTTGTTGACATCGAAGGTCGACTTCAGGATGCCGAGCCGATTGAGCCGGTCCTCGGCCGCCCACAGCGCGCGGTAGTTGTTGGCCGAGAGGCGCCGGTCGTTCTGCTGGATGTTGAACTGCATCGCCGCCTCGGCGACGTCCTGCTTCAGGCCCGGGATCCAGCGCGTCGCAACCTGCGCCGCCTGCTTGGGATTGGCGCGCATCCACTTGTCGGCCTCCGACACGGCGGCGAGGAACTTCTCGATCGTCTCGCCGTTCTTCTCGACCCAGGCCCGCGTCGCGACGTTGAAGCCGAGGTACGAGATGACGTCGCCGCCGCGCACGACGACGTAGGCGCCGGGAACGTCCTTCTGGGCGACGATCGGCCACGGGTCCCAGCCCGAGAAGGCGTCGATTCCCTTGGACAGCAGCGCGACCGTCATGTCGGGCGGCGGCGTGTTGACGAGCGTCACGTCCTCCGGCTTCAGCCCCGCCTTCTCGATCAGGGCGAGCGCATACAGGTGGTTGATCGTGCCGAACGAGGCGGCGATCTTCTTGCCCTTCAGCGTCGCGAGGTTGTTCTTGTCGATGCCCGACCCTTCGCGCGCGACCAGCGCCATGGTCGCGTCGGAGCCGAGCTTGGTCGCGCTGCCGCTGTAGTTGCCCAGCGCGACCAGGTCCATGCCGCGCAGCACCGCACCGATCATCGGCACGCCCACCTGCACGATCTCGCTCTCGCCGGCCTGCAGCGCGTTGAGCGCATCGACGCCGGTCGCATACGGCCTCGCCACGGTCACGTCCAGGCCGTGCTTCTCGAAGAACCCGCGCTCCAGCGCGATCGGCAGGCCGACCTGGTCGATGCCGGTCACCATGCCGGCCTTCATCT
>DATIDZ010000325.1:0-14766 GCA_035456045.1 Caldimonas sp. | reverse complement strand
GACGAGGCCGACGCCGTCGCGCAGCGGGTCCGCACCGCGCTCGCGATCGTCCCGGTCGTCGTCGAACGGCGATGAGCGCCCCCGTCGTGGCCGCGCATCCGCCGCGCCGGACGATCCTCTTCACCGGCCACATGGTCGATGCGCCCGACCGCGCGACGCCGCGCTTTCCGGCAACGCGCGTCGACGCGGCGGCGCAGCGCATCGCCGCCGTCCTCGACGAGATCGGCGCGGGCCCCGACGACCTCGCGCTGACCCAGGGCGCCGCCGGTGGCGACCTCCTGTTCGCCGAGGCGTGCCTCGCGCGCGGCGTGCCGCTGCGCCTGCTCCTGCCGCTCGCCGAGCGCGACTTCGTCGCCGCCTCGCTGCTGCCCGTCGCCGACGGCGCTGCCTGGTACGAGCGCTTTCGCGCCGTCGTCGATCGGCTCGACGAGCCGCCGCGCGAGGCGCCGCTCGCGCTCGGGCCGCTCGCGCCCGGCGAAGACGCTTTCGTTCGCGCCAACCTCTGGCTGCTCGACAGCGCGCTCGCCTTCGGCGCCGAGAAGCTGGTCTGCATCTGCCTGTGGGACGGTGGCGGCGGCGACGGACCGGGCGGCACGCGCCATCTCGTCGATGCGGTGCGCGCCGCCGGCGGCCGCGTCGTTCGCATCGACGCGAGCTCGCTCTGAGCGCCCGATGACGCGTCCACACTCCGAGGGTTGCGGCGCGCGCCGGGGCGATGCTCCAATCGCCGCCGGCGGCAAGCAGTGCTTGCTTCGCTCGACCCGCGCAACGATGATGCGCCCCGAGCGCCGCACGTGCGGCGATCACCCACCAGGAGCAGCAACGAGATGGCGAAGACCGCGGCGAAGACCAGGGGAACGGCAAAGGGCAAGACGAGAGGCAAGGCGATGGGCATCTCGCTGCACATCGGCCTCAACGGCGTCAGCGGCGGCGCCTATGGCGGCTGGACCGGCCCGCTCGCCGCCTGCGAAGCCGACGCCAAGGACATGACGGCCATCGCGAAGCAGCAGGGCATGCGGCCGACCACCCTGCTGACGAAGAAGGCGACGCGCGCGGCCGTGCTGGCGGAGATGCGAAAGGCCGCCCAGCTGTGCGCCGAGGGAGACCTCTTCTTCCTCACCTATTCAGGCCACGGCGGGCAGGTACCCGACGTGACCGGCGAGGAGGACGACAAGAAGGACGAGACCTGGTGCCTGTACGACGGCCAGCTGATCGACGACGAGCTCTATTTCGAGCTCAGCCGCTTCGGCGAAGGCGTTCGCATCCTCGTCCTGTCCGACAGCTGCCACAGCGGCACGGTGACGCGCGAGGTGGTGATGCCGCCGGTGACGATCCCGAGCCAGCGCCCCAAGCTGATGCCCGAGGCGGTGGCGATGCGCACGTATCGCGAGCACAAGGCGTTCTACGACAAGCTGCAGAAGGACGTCGCCGCGGCGGCCGGCAACAAGGTCGTCGATCCCGACACCGCACTCGCGCAGGTCGCCGCGAGCGGGCGGTTGTCGGGCATCGTCGCCAAGTTCAACCCGGCGGTGATCCTCATCTCGGGCTGCCAGGACAACCAGACCTCGATGGACGGCGAGCACAACGGCGCCTTCACCGAGCAGCTGCTCAGGGTCTGGAACCAGGGCGGCTTCCAGGGCAACTACGGCAACTTCCACGCGCGCATCAAGGCGCGCATGCCGGCGACGCAATCGCCCAACCTGTTCACGCTCGGCGCGGCGGGCGAGTTCCTGGCGCAGAAGCCGTTCAGCGTCTGATGCGGCGGCCGGCGCCGTCGTGCGCGTGAGCCGGGACACGTCCATGGCCAGCGGCACGAGCGAGATCACCTTCATCGTCGCCGGGCAGGCGCAGCCGGCGGCGCGCTCGGCCACCGGCGCGCGCGTCCGGGCGTCGGTGCGCGTCGGCACGCAACGCGGCAGCGGCGAGCCGGTGCGCGTCGCGGCGCGGCCCGGCGAGGACGTCGTCGTCCTCAGCGTCGCCAACGGGCCGACGCTGGTGCTGCATCCGGCCGATGCGCGCGATCTCATGCTCGCCCAGAGCGCGGCAGCGACGCGCAGCGCGCTGGTCTCGACGCGAGGGGCCGGCGCGAGCGAGGTCGTCGTGCCGGGACAGCTCGGCTGGCCCGGCCTGGAGGCCGAGGCGACGCGCGGCAGCACGCGCGGATGGATGGGCCAGGCGGTGCTGAGCGGCTTCCAGGTGCTGACCGGCCTGGCCAAGGATCCCGCCGCCAAGCTCGCCGCGGCGGCGCTGACGAAGAAGGTCGACGGCAAGGTCGATGCCGGCGTCTATCGGCTCGGTGCCGACACGCTCGAGCCGCTCAAGGGCAGCGGCCGCAAGCTCGACGCGGTGCCGGCGGCTGCCGACGGCGGGCCGCTGCTGGTCTTCGTCCACGGCACTTTTTCCGACACCGTCGGTACCTTTTCCAAGCTCTGGACGCTGCACAACGCGACCGTTCGCCAGCTGTTCGCGAGCTACGGCGACCGCGTCTACGGCCTCGATCACCCGACCCTCGGCGTCAGCCCGATCGCCAACGCGCTGACGCTGGTTCGCGCGCTGCCCGCCGGCGCGCGCGTCCATCTCGTGACGCACTCGCGCGGCGGGCTGGTCGGCGAGGTGCTGGCGCGTGCGTGCGGCGGCGAGAAGCTCGGCAGCGATGTCCTCGCGCTCTTCGCGGGAGACGATTACGCCGACCACCGCGACGAACTGCGCGCGCTCGTCAAGGAAGCCCAGGCGAAGGGAATCCGCTGCGAACGCATGGTGCGCGTCGCCTGTCCGGCGCGCGGCACGCTGCTGGCGTCGAAGCGGCTCGACGCGTACCTCTCGATCCTCAACTGGTGCCTCGAGCTCGCGAGCATCCCGGTCGTTCCCGAAGTCGTCGACTTCCTGCACGAGGTCGCGCGCCGGCGCGCCGAGCCGAGCGAGCTGCCCGGCCTCGAGGCGATGACGCCGGAGAGCCCGGTCGTCGCCTGGCTCAACGGGGCGGCCGAGACGATCCCCGGCGAGCTGCGCGTCATCGCCGGCGATCTCGAGGGCGACTCGATCGGCTCGTGGGTCAAGACGCTCCTCTCCGATGCCTTCTACTGGACCGACAACGACCTCGTCGTGCAGACGCGCTCGATGTACGGCGGCGCGCCGCGCGCCAAAGTGGCCGACGGCAGCGGCGCGCGCTTCCTGCTCGACAAGGGCGGCAAGGTCTCGCACTTCAACTACTTCAGCAACGACCGCACGGTCCAGGCGATCGCGAGCGCGCTGCTCGACGACGCGCCGACGGACTTCGCCGCGATCGGTCCGCTGTCGTGGGCGGGCGAGGACGCGAGCGGCACGCGCGCCGCGGTCGCCGTCGCGCGCTCGCGCGGTCCCGCGCCCGGTGCAGAGGCGGGCGCGGTCGGCGCCGCCGACCGCCCGGCGGTGTTCGTCATCCCGGGCATCGTCGGCTCCAACCTCAAGCGCGACGGCAAGCGGATCTGGCTCGGCTTTCGCATCGTCAACGGCCTGAAGCTGCTCGCCTGGGATCCGGCGACGGCGACGAGCGTCGAGCCCGACGGGCCGGTCGGCAGCCTGTACGGCGATCTCATCGAGCGCCTGGCCGACAGCCACGAGGTGATCCCGTTCGCCTACGACTGGCGCCGGCCGGTCGAGGACGAGGCGCGTCGCCTCGGCGAGGCGGTCGACGCCGCGCTCTCGGCCCGCGCCACGAGCCAGCTGCCCGTCCGCATCGTCGCCCACTCGATGGGCGGCCTGGTCGCGCGCACGATGGCGATCGAGAAGCCCGAGACGTGGCAGCGCATGATGGCGCGCGACGGCGCCCGCTTCCTGATGCTCGGCACGCCCAACGGCGGCTCGTGGTCGCCCATGCAGACGCTTTCCGGCGACGACACGTTCGGCAACGCGCTCGCGGCCTTCGGCTCGCTGTTCGACAACAGCGGCGCGCGAAAGGTGATGGCGGGCATGCCCGGCTTCCTGCAGCTGCAGGCCGGGCTGCTCGATCCGGCCCTGCGCCTCGACCGCACGGAGACCTGGCAAAAGCTCGCCGACGACGACATGGCGCGCCTGCTCGAGAAGAGCCTCTGGCACGTCGAAGGCGTCCAGCGCGCGATCTACCAGTGGAGCGCGCCGCCGCAGGCGGTCCTCGACCAGTCGGTCGCGCTGCGACGCAAGCTCGACGCGCAGGCGGCGGCGCTTCCGGATCCGGGCAAGACGCTGCTGGTCATCGGCCACGCGCCGTTCACGCCCGGCGGCATCGTCTTCGGCGATGCCGGTCTCGAATACACCGATGCGGTCGGCGGCGGCGACGGCCGCGTGCCGCTGACGAGCGCCCTGCTGCCCGGCGTTCGGACCTGGAAGCTCGACGCCGTCCACGGCGACCTGCCGAAGGTCGCGGCGGCATTCCCGGCGTACCTGGAGCTGCTGACGCAGGGCGAGACGGTGCTGCTCGACGCCTTCGATGCAGCGACGATGGGCGTGCGCGGCGCCGGCGAGCGCGCGGGAGCGCGATCCGCCGCCGATGCCTCGGTGAGCGTCGCCCGCAGCCGGCCGTCGCGCGGTCGTCAGCCGTCCGCGCCGCCGTCGACACCGGCCGACGTGCTCGGCGGCGACCAGGGGCGCGCCGCCGCCGACGGCGCGCGTGTCGGCACGGCGAGCCGCGCGCTGCACGTCTCGGTGCTCAACGCCGACCTCAAGTTCGTGCACCAGCCGCTCGTCGTCGGCCACTACCGCTCGCTCGCGCTGACCGGCACCGAAGGCGTCGTCGACCGGCTCGTCGGCCGGGCGATGAGCCGCTCGCTCGCCGCCGGCGTGTACCCCGACCGCGTCGGCTCGCACCAGGTCTTCGGCAACGTCAGGAAGGACCCCGAGAACGTGCTGGCGATGGCGCGTCCGCTCGCCGTCGTCGTCGCCGGCCTCGGCGAGGAAGGCAAGCTCCGCGCGGTCGACCTCGTCTACACGATTCGCCAGGCGGTGATCGCGTACGCGCAGCGGCTCGCCGAGGGCGAGAGCCCGCCGGCCGAGTTCGAGCTCGCGGCGACGCTGATCGGCAGCGGCGGCACCGGCGTCAGCGCCGGCAGCTCGGCGCAGATGGTCGCGCAGGGCACCTGGGAGGCCAACCAGAAGCTGCACGACAACGGCTGGCCGCAGGTCGGTCGCCTCATCCTCGTCGAGTTCTACCTCGACCGCGCGAGCGACGCGTGGCGCGCGCTGCAGGTGCAGGCCACGGCGACGCCGAACCAGCTCAAGGTGGTCGGCTTCGTCCAGTCGGGCGCCGGGGCGCTGCGCCGCTCGCTCGACTCGAGCTACCGTGGCGCCGCCTACGACTTCATCAGCGCGTCGACCGGCGCACCTTCCGGCGGCGCGCCGACGATCACCTACACGCTCGACACCAAGCGCGCGCGCACCGAGGTCCGCGCCCAGAAGGCGCAGGCGACGCTCGTCAAGGAGCTCGTCGCGAAGGCGTCGAACGAAGCCAACCGCGACGCCCAGATCGGCCACACGCTCTTCGACCTGCTCGTGCCGGTCGAGATGGAGCCGTTCCTCGGCGGCACGACCGAGATGGTGATCGAGCTCGACAGCGGCACCGCGGCGCTGCCGTGGGAGGTGCTCGACACCTCGTCCGCCGAGATCTCGGGCGGCGACCCGCGGCCGTGGGCGATCCGCAGCAAGCTCCTGCGCAAGCTGCGAACGAGCGAGTTCCGCGCCCAGCCGTCGGACGCCAACGCCGACGGCAGCATCCTCGTCATCGGCGAGCCGATGCTCGACGAGTCGATGTACCCGCCCTTGCCGGGCGCACGCGCCGAGGCCGTCGCCGTCGCGACGCGGCTGACCGGTGGACCGGCCGGGGTCGAGCCCGCGCGCGTGCGCGCGCTGACCAGCGGCAACGACGACGCGCGCAACATCATCAACGCGCTCTTCGAGCGGCCTTACCGCATCGTCCACGTCGCCGGCCACGGCGCGCCGGGCCCCGACGGCGGCGTCGTCCTCTCCGGCGGCACCTACCTCGGCGCTGCCGAGGTGAAATCGATGCGGACGGTGCCCGAGCTCGTCTTCCTCAACTGCTGCCATCTCGCGGCGCGCGATGCCAGGTCGGTGCTGGCGCCGTACGACCGCGCCCAGTTCGCCGCGACGATCGCGGAAGCGCTGATCGAGATCGGCGTGCGCTGCGTCATCGCCGCCGGCTGGGCGGTCGAGGACCAGCCGGCCGAGATCTTCGCGACCACCTTCTACGACGCGCTGCTCGGTGGCGACCGCTTCATCGACGCCGTTGCCGCCGCGCGCAGCGCGGCCTGGCGCTCGGGCGCCGGCGGCAACACGTGGTCGGCGTACCAGTGCTACGGCGATCCCGGCTGGACCTGGCGGCGCGATGTCGGCGACGCGCAGCGCGCCGCCGCCGGGCCGAGCGACGAGTTCGCCGGCGTGTCGTCGCCGCCGGCGCTCACGCTGGCGCTCGAGACGATCTCGATCCGCCTGCGCTTCGGCGGCGACGACCCGGCGCGGCGCAAGGGCGTCGAGCAGGCGCAGCGCGACAAGATCCGCTTCCTCGAGGAGAAGTTCGCGCCGCTCTGGGGCCGCATGGGCGCGGTCGCGGAAGCGTTCGGCCTCGCCTGGGCCGATGCGCGCGACCCCGACAAGGCCATCGACTGGTACCGCAGCGCGGTCGAGGCCGCGGACGGCAGCGCTTCGTTCAAGGCCGCCGAGGAGCTGGCCAACCAGCTGGCGCGGCGCGGCGAGGCGCGCGCCGACCTCGCCGCCGGCCGTCGCGACGTCGAGGAAGCGATCGCCCGCCTGGGCAAGCTCGTCGCGGTCCAGACGACCGCCGAGCGCGAGGCGTTGCTCGGCTCGGCGTACAAGCGGCTGGTGATGATCGAAGGGCGGCAGGTGCAGGCGGCCGCGCTGCCGGGCAAGACCGCGAAGGGCAGGAAGCGCGGCAAGGCGGTCGCCGCCGCCGCCACCGCGGACCGCCTCGACGCCCTGCGCGAGATGGCGCGCCATTACGGCAACGCCGAGAAGCTCGCCCGCGAGGCCAACGCCGACAACCTGTTCTACCCGGCGAAGAACGGCATCAGCGCCGAGCTGCGCCTCGCCTTCCTCGAGCGGCGGCCGGCAGAGCTCGCGGTCGATCGCATGCGCGCCGTGCAGGAGTCGCTGGCGCGCGCCGCGAGCGAGCGGCCCGACTTCTGGTCGGTCGTCGGCCAGATCGAGCTGCGCGTCCTCGTCGCCGTCGCAGCGCAGCGGCTCGCGGGGGAATCGGCGGCGCTGATCGCCGAGTTCAGCGACCTGAAGGCCCGCGTGCCGGCCCGAACGATGTGGGACTCGGTGCACTCGGAAGCGCGCTTCACCCTCGAGCCTTACCTCGGCATCGCCAGTCCGGCGGAGAAGAAGGCGGCGTCGGCGCTGCTCGACGCCCTCGCGGCGATGGCCGCCGGCTAGCGTCCGCCGGTCACTTCGACGACGGATCCGGTCGTGTAGCTCGACCGGCCGGAGAGCAGCCAGACGATGGCCTCGCCGACCTCGTCGGCGGTGCCGGCGCGCTTCATCGGCAGCTGCGGCGTGATCTCGCGGACGCGGTCGGGCGTGCCGCCGGAGGCGTGGATGTCGGTGTCGATGATGCCGGGCCGGACCGCGTTGACGCGGATGCCTTCGCCGGCGAGCTCCTTGGCGAGGCCGATCGTGAACGTCTCGATGCCGCCCTTGGCCGCGGCGTAGTCGACGTATTGCCCGGGGCCGCCGAGCTTGGCCGCCGCCGACGAGACGTTGACGATCGCGCCGCCCGCGTGCGCGCCCGGCCCGGACGCGCCGGCCTTCGTCGTCATGCGCCGGATCGCCTCGCGCGCGCAGTAGAAGCTGCCGAACACGTTGATCGAGAACATGCGCTGCAGCCGCTCGACGCTCATCTCGTCGACACGCGCCGCGACGTCGACGACGCCGGCGTTGTTGACCAGGCCGCCGAGCGGCGGCAGCGCGGCGTCGATCGCCGCGAACAGGGCGCGCACCTCGGCGTCGCTGGCGACGTCGCCCTGGAACGCGGCAGCCTGTCCGCCCGCGCCGACGATGGCGGCGACGACCGCGTTGGCGGCGGCGCGGTCGCGCGCATAGTTGACGGCGACCGCCCAGCCGTCGGCGGCGGCGAGCCGGCACGCGGCCGCGCCGATGCCGCGGCTGCCGCCGGTGACGAGCACGGTGCGTTGATCGCCCATCTCATTCCTCATCGTCTGCCCCGCGCCCGTCGTTGTCGCCGCCCGACTGCTCCTTCGCCTTTCGATCGAGAACCGCCTGCAGCGGCGCCAGGCCGTCGATGAGCGAATCGACCGGCTTCGCCCGGGCGAGGCGAAGCTGGGGCGGAAACAGGTGGTTCATGTACAGCTCCTCGCCGGGACGGCCGGTGCGCTGCACGTTGAACCACAAGGTGAGCGCGACGCCGACGACGAAGCCCGTCGCGGCGACGCCGCGCATCAGGCGCTCGCGCGCCGGCTCGACGGCGAGGAGGTGGAAGTAGATCGCGCCGGCGATCGTCGCGTAGACGGCGATGAAGCTGAAGTCGGTGACCCACGGCCACGAGAAGGCGAACGCCACGAGCGGCGGCACGACCGCGAGCGCGAGCGTGACGAGGCTGGCGATCACGAAGACGCGGACGTGCCAGCCGAAGTGGCTCTGGCGGGTGAACGTCTTGGAGAGCAGCGCCCACAGGCCGCACCAGATCGCGCCGCCGGCGATCGTCGTCAGCACGATCCCGCCGGCCGCCCGCGTGATCCCGTCGGGATCGGTGTCGATCCAGGTGTTGGCGAGAACGACGAGGAGGACGGCGAGGGCGAGGCCGAAGGTCGGCAGCCAGCGCTGCTCGTCGACGACGACCGGCGTCATCGCCTGCTCGGCGGCGAGCGAGTGGCCGGGCAGGCGCAGGCGCAGCTGGGCGCGGCCGATCTGGAGGTCGAGGTCCCGGCCCGCGTCGGCGATCGAGGTGCTGGTTCCGCCGGCGACGCGTGTCCGGCCGACGCCGACGCCGTTCTTCGTCTCGCCCGCACTGACGACGATGTGCGCGCCCTCGGTGCCGGCGACGAGGTCGAGGGTGGCGTGGTGGGCGGCGACGTGCGGGTCGCTGAGGACGACGGTGTTGTCGAGGGCGCGGCCGATCGAGACCGGCCAGCGCTCGATCCGCCACGCCTGGCGCACGAGGCCGTCGCGATCGACCGCCTCGAGCAGCGCGAGCGGCTCGACTAGTGAGGCTGCGGCTGCACCCATCGGAAGGCGTCGAGGTAATGGCGGGCAAGGCGCTGCGCGTTGGCGAAGCTCACGCCCTGCGCGTCGAAGCGGCCCTGCACGCCGGACTCGGTCTGGTCGAGCGTCGCGACCAGGACCGCGACGTCGTAGAGCTGCGGCAGCTTCTTGTACGCGCGCATGCAGACCACCGCGCGCAGCGGCAGTCCGTCACGCTCGACGAAGTCCTCGTTGCAGCGCGGCTTGGTCTGGTGCTGCGACGAGAGGCGCACGAACGCCTCGTTGCGAAAGCTCTGCGAGTAGCGCGCAGCGAAGCGCAGCGGGCCGAGCTTCGAGCCGTCGTAGCTCTCGTGGCGGACCGCGATCGTTCCCGTCGTGTACTCGCCGACGAAGACGCGCGTGTCCATCTGGCATTCCGAGCGCTCGAAGTCGAGGCCGCCGGTGCGCGACACTTCGCTCGTGCCCCAGCAGCGCATGAAGACGTCGGGCGGCACCGGCACCCGGTAGCGCGGGTGCGTCGCGTCCTTCCATCCCTGGGCGATGAAGCGGTCGGTCAACGCCGTCTGGTGCTGGAGGAGCTGGTCGGTGACGATGCCGTAGGCCGGGCCGATGATCGGCGCCGCGTCCTTGCCTCGCGCCAGCAGTGCGGTCGCGAACTCGGCCGGGACGAGGAAGCTGACCTGCTCGCCGTCGACGCGGCGGGCGACGTTGACGCCGACGACGTGGCCTTCCTCGTCGAGCGCCGGGCCGCCGCTCATGCCCGCCGACAGGGCGCCGCCGAAGAAGATCTGCGGGTAGAAGCTGCGCCGCACCAGGCCGTTGTAGGTGCCCTGTGTGATGGTGAAGCCGACGTCGAGCGGGTTGCCGAGCGAGTAAATGCGCTCGCCCTGCGAGAGCGGCTCGCTGGCGGGCCGAAACGGCAGGGCGTCGAAGGTCTTGGCCGTGCTGCCGGTTCCCGCGTCGCCGGCGCGCAAGAGCGCCAGGTCGTGCAGGACGTCGAGCTGCAGGATGACCAGCGGCGCCTCGCGCCCGTCGGCGGTGACGTAGACCAGGTCGTGGCGATCGGGCTTGAGCGCCGCTTCGCTGACGACGTGGAAGTTGGTGACGATATGGCCCTGCGGCGAGACCACGAAGCCGGAGCCGACCGAGGTCTGGCTGGCGCGGCCCTTCAGCACCGTGCGGATCTGGACCAGCTGCGAGCGCGCCTGCTCGTAGACCTTGCGGGCCGAGAGCGACACCGGGGCGGGAGGCGTCGCGGCAGGCGCTGCCGCCGCCGAAGCGGGCGGCTCGCCGCTCGGCGGCGGCGAGCGCAACTGCGCCGAAGTGGACGATGCGGCCAGTGCCAGCACGCCCAAGGCCGCCCAGCGCCCGACGCAAACTTCCATCCGCGAAGATTCTACGGGTCGACACCGATGCCGGCTCGCCACGGACGTCGCTGCTACAGTGGTTCGGGCCGCCTCGCGCGGACGTGCGAGACCCCACCCGGAGACGAGACCCATGCAACGACGCCGCCTCATTCGCGCCGCCCTGGCCGGCACCGCCGCTTTCGCCCTGCCGGCGATCGGCCGCGCCCAGGGCGTCGAGAAGCCGAAGCTGACGATCGCCGTCGGCGGCAAGAACCTCCTCTACTACCTGCCGCTGACCGTCGCCGAAGTGCGCGGCTACCTGAAGGACGAGGGCCTCGACGTCACGATCGCCGACTTCGCCGGCGGCTCGCGCGCGCTGCAGGCGCTCGTCGGCGGCAGCGCCGACATCGTCTCGGGCGCGTTCGAGCACACGATCAACATGCAGGTCAAGGGGCAGCGCCTGCGCGCGTTCGTCCTGCAGGGTCGCGCGCCGCAGATCGTCCTCGGCATCAACCCGAAGACGATGCCGAACTTCAAGTCGGTCGCCGACCTGAAGGGCAAGAAACTCGGCGTCACCGCGCCCGGATCGTCGACCAACGTGCTCGCCAACTTCGTCCTCGGCAAGGCGGGGCTCAAGCCCGGCGATGTCTCGATCATCGGTGTCGGCGCCGGCAGCGGCGCAGTCGCGGCGATGCGCTCGGGGCAGATCGATGCGATGTCGAACCTCGATCCGGTGATCACGCTGCTCGTCCGCTCGGGCGACCTGAAGATCGTTTCCGACACGCGCGTCGTCGCCGAGGCCGACCGCGTCTTCGGCGGACCGATGCCGGCCGCGTGCCTGTACACGCAGCAGAGCTTCCTCGACAAGAATCCGAACACCGCGCAGGCGCTCGCCAATGCCATCGTCCGCGCCGACAAGTGGATCCAGGGCGCGGGGCCGGGCGAGATCATCAAGGCGGTTCCCGAGAGCTACCTGCTCGGCGACCGCGCCGTCTACATCGATGCCTTTCTCGCCGCCAAGGGCGCGCTCTCTCCCGACGGCTTGTTCCCCGAGGCGGGGGCGGAGACGGCGCGGCGCGCGCTCGCCAGCATCGATCCCGAAGTCGCCAATGCGAAGATCGACCTGGCGGCCATCTACACCAACGACTACGTCAAGCGCGCGAACGCGAAGTACCCGAAGGGCTGAGACCCCAGGCGTTCACGGCCTCAGCAATCCGTCCATCATCGCGCCGAACAATGACTCGCATCGCCATCGTCTCGGTCCACTATTACGGCGACTACTTGCGCGACAGCACGTCGGCGGTGGCTCGCCTCGCGGCGCGCACCGGCGCTGAAACGGTCGTCGCCGTCTCCAACCGCGACGGCATGCTGCCCAGCCTGGAAGCGCTGGCCTCGCGCTTTCCGGCCCGGTCGATCAGGTGCCTGCAGCACGACAACACCGGCCTCGAGTTCGGGGCCTACCAGGTGGGCCTGGACTCGGTTCGCGAGGCTGATCCCGAGTGGGTCGTCTTTGCCAACGACACCTTCGCGGTCCACAACTGCTTCTACAGCGTCTATCAGAACCGCCTGGTCTCCGCACTGGCGTCGCCTGCGGACGACGCGTTGTGCGCGGCCGGCGAGGTGGTGTCCCTGGCGAAGTCGTACAACATCGGGCGCGTTCGTTCGAATCGGTGGTTGACGACGAGCATCTTCGCGATCAATCGAGCCGCCCTGCGCGCCCTGCATCACCGCGTCTACTACCCGGAGATCAATGAGCTGATCCGCTCGTCGTCCGATCCGGGCCTCTTCTTCTCGGAAGACCTGGACGGCACGCTGGCCGCGCACCTCGCGGGCTGGCTGTTCGGCGTTCCGGGCCAGGGCGCCTGGTACGGCGCCGCCCCGCTGACGGAAGAGAGCGCCCCCCGGCTCGCGCGCAAGGCCCGCTCCATCCTGCAGGAGAAGTACCTGGCCGCCCTCCTGGACGACGCCGGCACCTGGTTCCTCGACCTCAACCCCTATGGCGTGCGAGAAAAGATCACCAGGCGAGTGGAGCGAGCGTTCTTCGAAGCGCGTTCCGCGCTGGCCGGGCCGGCGCGGAATCTGAAGGCCAGTCGGCGGCTCTGAGAACGCCGCTGCCCTCGGCGATCCGGTCAGTCGCTCGCGGCGTTCGCCGAGGCCGTCATGCAGGCGGTGCGGCGCTCGCGCTCGGCGTCGATCCAGGCGACCGCGTCGACCAGGCGAAGCTGATAGATCGGCTGGGTCCGGTTGACGAATCCGATCAAGGACGGCAAGCCCCTGGCTGCCTGCTCGGCGATTCGCCGCTCGACCAGGCTGTTCGGCGCCGCGGTGCAAGCCGCCGTCGATTCGCCGGCCGGCGCTGCGACGCTGCCGAGCGGCGCAGCGAACACGGCAGCGAGCAGGGTGAAAGCAAAGGTGCGAACTGGGCTCATGTGGAACTCCTCTCGGTCGGTGTTGACCGCAAGCGAAAGGTAGACGTCGGTCGAAGGCGCCGCATCCTCGATGCGACCGAAACCGCTTTCGACGGAGCGAAACCGGCTCAGGCACCGACGAATGCGCCACCGGGCCGCGGCAAGCGCGCGCTCGCGGCACCTAAACTGGCGCCCTTGCAGATCGTCCGCCGACCGCTCAGCGCGTGAACGCCGCCCTCGAACCTCCATCGCCGCCTGGTGCCGCCTTGACGATGAACGGCGTCACCTGCACGTTCGCCGATCGCGCCGATCCGGACCGCCGGTACACCGCGGTCCGCGATGTGACCCTCGCCGTCGGTGCCGGCGAATTCGTCTCGGTCGTCGGACCGACCGGCTGCGGCAAGAGCACGCTGCTCAACGTCGCCGCCGGCCTGCTCGCGCCGAGCAGCGGAAGCGTCGAGGTGTTCGGCACGCCGCTGGCGGGAATCAACCGCCGCGCCGGCTACATGTTCCAGACCGACAGCCTGATGCCGTGGCGGACGGCGCTGCAGAACGTCGCCGCCGGCCTCGAGTTCCGGGGCAGCGCCGAGCCCGACGAGCAGGCGCATGCGTGGCTCAAGCGGGTCGGTCTCGGCGGCTTCGCCGATCGCTATCCGCACCAGCTCTCCGGCGGCATGAGGAAGCGCGTGTCGCTGGCGCAGACGCTCGTCCTCGATCCCGACATCATCCTGATGGACGAGCCGTTCTCGGCGCTCGACGTGCAGACACGCCAGCTGATGGAGAACGAAGTGCTCGCGATCTGGGCCGAGAAGAAGAAGGCGGTGCTCTTCATCACCCACGACCTCGACGAGGCGATCGCGATGAGCGACCGCGTCGTGTGCCTGTCGGCCGGCCCGGCGTCGCATCCGATCGGCGAGTTCGCGATCGACCTGCCGCGCCCGCGCGACGTCGCCGAGGTGCGCGCGACCCCGCGCTTCGTCGAGCTCCACCAGGCGATCTGGTCGGTGCTGCGCGAAGAAGTGCTCGCCGGCTATCGCCAGCAGCTGGCGGCATGACGCCGCTGCCCTGACGCCATGAAGTACCTTCGCGTCTGGCAGGCCGCTTTGCTCGTGGCCGTGTTCGTCGTCTGGCATCTCCTCACGACGCCGGGGCTGCTGCCGAACTTCATGTTCGAGAACGACCGCCAGGCGGCGTTCTTCTTCGGCGAGCCGGTCAAGGTCTTCGGCCGGATCTGGGCCTGGTTCGTCGTCAATGCCGACATCTACCAGCACCTCTGGGTGACCCTGCTCGAGACGGTGCTCGCGTTCGGGATCGGCACCGCGCTCGGCCTCGCCTTCGGCCTCTGGCTCGCGCTCAGCCCGATGGCCGGCGCGATCGCCGATCCGTACATCAAGGCGCTCAACAGCATGCCGCGCGTCATCCTGGCGCCGATCTTCGCGGTCTGGTTCGGCCTCGGCATCGCCAGCAAGGTCGCGCTCGGCGTGACGCTGGTCTTCTTCATCGTCTTCTTCAACGTCTACCAGGGCGTCAAGGAAGTCAGCCCGGTCGTGCTCGCCAACGCCCGCATGCTCGGCGCGTCGCAGCGCCAGCTGCTGCGCCACGTCTACCTGCCGAGCGCGACGAGCTGGGTGTTCAGCTCGCTGCACACGAGCGTCGGCCTGGCGTTCGTCGGCGCGGTGGTCGGCGAGTACCTCGGCTCGTCGCGCGGCGTCGGCTACCTCATCCTGCAGGCCGAGGGCGCGTTCGACATCAACACCGTGATGGCCGGCATCCTCGTCCTGACCGCGTTCGCGCTCGCCCTCGATGCG